>CALVVJ010000023.1 GCA_944363835.1 uncultured Bacilli bacterium
TAATAAATCAAAAAAAATATAAATAGAAAGGGATCAATCAAATAGATTAATATTTCTATAAGATTGATTATACGTGATTTATGTATTTAAAGAGTATACGAGCACAAGGTTTTAAATCATTTGCTGATAAATTAGATTTGGAAATTAATCCAGGAATAACAGGAATTGTAGGCCCTAATGGAAGTGGTAAAAGTAATATTGTCGACGCCGTTCGTTGGGTTTTAGGAGAACAATCGGTTAAGTCTTTGCGAGGAGCTAATTCGATGAGCGATGTCATATTTAGTGGTAGCGAATCGCGAGATGCCCAAAAAAGAGCAATGGTGGCACTTACTTTTGATAATACTGATAAGTATTTACATAGTGATTTTAATGAAGTAGAAATTAAAAGAATTGTCTATTCGAGTGGGGAAAATGAGTATTATATCAATAATTCGCGAGTGAGACTTAAAGATATTACAGATTTATTTATCGATTCTGGAGCAGGAAGTAATGCTTTTAATATAATTTCTCAAGGAAATGTTACGGACATTGTCAATAGTAAGCCGGGAGATCGTCGGGTTATATTTGAAAGTGCTGCGGGAGTTTTGAAATACAAAAGAAGAAAAGAGGAATCTTTAAAAAAATTAGAGAAGACCCAAGAAAATTTGACAAGAATTAAACTTATTATTACAGAACTAGCTAAAACAGTGGAACCATTAAAGGAACAAAGTGTTGTAGCTAAAAAGTATAAAGATATTAAGAGTGAACTAGAAAACATCGATATTGCCTTAATTGTCAAAGATATAAATGAAATAAATAGTGAATATAGTGTTTTAAAAACAGAAATTGATGCTTTAAAAGAAAAATTACTTACCTTAAAGACTAGTGAAAATGATGCGGAATTAGAAAAAATTAAATTAAAGAATATTGAATTAGAAGATGAAATAAATGCTAAAAGAGAAGAACTAGTAAAAATTAGTGATACTTTAAATAGTTTAAATAGTGAAAAACAAATTACTTTAGAACGTCAAAAGTATGGGGTAGATAATAGCAAAGTTGATGATAATTTGCTTAAATTAAAGGAACAAGAACTTACATTAAAGAAGAATATCGATGTGGCAACTAAAGATGTAGCAGATATTGAAAGTAGTATTGCGGAAGAACGGAAAAAGGGTGAAGATGTTAAAGATAAGTTATTAGTTTTAAAAGTTAAGAGAAGTACAGCTAATAATGCTTTGATGGAAGCAAATAAGAAAGCATTCTTATTACAAAATAAAATCGATATTTTAGAAAATAATATAATTAATGCTGAAAATACACCGGTTTCAGTTCGGAATATACTCAATAATCCGCGACTTTTTGGGATACATAATACGATTGGAAAACTATTAGAAATCCCAGAAAAGTTAGTGATTGCTGTCGATGTAGCTTTAGGAAATGCCGCCAATTACATTGTGGTAGATGATGATACAGCAGCAATTAATGCTATTGAATTTTTAAAGGAAAGAAGACTTGGGAGGGCAACTTTTTTCCCTTTGAATATAATTAAACCACGATATGTTAGTGAAGATATAATAGATAATATTAAAAATATTCATGGATATTTAGGAGTATTATCAGAAATGATATCGTTTGAAGAAAAATATCGGAATATTATTGAAAATCAATTGGGACAAGTATTGGTAGTAGAAAATGCTAATACTTTAAATGCTATTGGTAAACTTATCAATTATAAGTATCGAATAGTTTCTTTGGATGGCGAAATTCAACATGCTGGTGGGTCAATCACCGGAGGAACTTCTAAGAAAAATACGATGTTAAATGAAAAGAACGAATTAAATCAATTGAAAGATGAATATAATAAATTAAATGTAAGTATTAATGCTAAGACTAAAGAGTTGGAAGAACTGGATAAAGAAATCGCCGATGCTGAAGAAAGAGAAGTTGTTCTAAACAAATATGTTATTTTATTAAATGATGAATTATTTAATAAGAAAACAACACTTAGTAGATATACGGAAGAATATAAAAATTTAACTAGTGAAATGACTGGTATGGAAGATTTGAAATCTAATAAACTTAATGAACATTTAATGGAATTATTAGAACAAATTAATAAAGTTAGTAAAGATAAGGAATTACTAGAGAAAGAAATTAAAAAAATCAAAAGAGAAAAAGATGATATAATTGATGAAATAAATACGATGGAAAAAAATATTCGTGAAGCTAATAGTAATTATAATGTCGTCAATAATGAACTTAAGAATAAAGAAGTATTAAGTGGAAAGTTAGAAGTTAGGTTAGATAATTTATTAGATTCTTTAAATGATGAATACAATTTAACTTATGATTATGCTAGTGTTTCTTATACTTTGGAAATGGATGCTGATTTGGCTAGGGATAAAGTCATTACTTTAAAAAAAGAACTTGCTGGTTTAGGAAGTGTCAATTTAGGTTCAATTGAAGAATATGAGCGGCTTAGTAAAAGATATGATTTTTTAAATTCCCAAAAGGATGATTTGGAAAATTCAAGCGCAGAGTTAAAAGATATCATTGAGCAAATGGATGATATTATGGTAGAAAAATTTAAAAAATCATTTGATGAGATTAAGGTAGCTTTTGCAGATATTTTTAAATTGATGTTTAAAGGAGGAAAAGGGGAGCTTAGATTAAGTGAACCAGAAGATTTACTCAATACAGGAATTGATATTATTGCTATTCCTCCGGGAAAGAAAATTAATTCTCCAGTATCTTTAAGTGGAGGAGAAAAAGCTTTAACGGCGATATGTCTATTATTTGCTATGCTGCGAGTTAAGCCTTCGCCATTTGTTATTTTGGATGAAGCTGAAGCGGCTTTAGATGAGGTTAATGTCGATATGTTTGGTAAATATTTAGAACATGAAAAAGAAAGAAGTCAGTTTATTGTCATTACCCATAAAAAAAGAATGATGGAATATGCTGATTCATTATATGGTATAACTATGCAAGAATCGGGAGTAAGTAAAATAGTTAGTGCTAAATTAGAAGATTAAATGAAACTCGCAAAGAAAATAAATTAAATAAAAAAAGATTGTTGGGGATTATTTTCCAACAATCTTTTAAATTTCGCGCATTTTTTCTTTGTTTTTGTAAGGATTTTTAGGATCAATCTTATCAGTAAATAGGATGCCATCTAAGTGATCGATTTCATGTTGGAAGGCAACTGCTAAGTCTTCACGAACTCTGATGGTTTGTTTATTTCCTTCATAATCATAATATTCGACGGTAATTCTAGCGTGTCTTGGAACAATACCTTCGACGGGTCTGTTGACACTAAGACAGCCTTCACCTTCACCGACGTAGATTAATTCTTCACTTTTACTAATAATTTTAGGGTTAATTATGATATATTCTTCAAAAGTGTGGTCTTCTCGTTCATTAGCTATTACAAATATTCTTTTAAGTTTACCTAGTTGAACAAAAGCCATTCCCATACCAGCACGTAAATTATATTTTTGGGCAATATCTTCATCTTGGCTCATTTCTAAGTATTTGATGGTGTCTTCAGCAAGACGACGATCTTCCTTGCTAACTGGGAAAGTTGCTTCACTACTTTTTTGATGAAGTATTTTATGTTTTTCATCTAATATTTTAATATTTGGTAGTTTCATTTGCATCACCGCAAGTATTGTACCAAAAAAAGACAAAAAATGCAAAAAAAGGAGCTAGGCTCCTAAAATTTATTAATTGTTGTTGTTATTCCAAGACCATCCTGCTCCTAAAATAATAACTAGTAGGATAAATAATACAATCCAAATAGCAGCACCGATACCATAGCCGCTAGTATAGCCAGCATAGCTACCACAACAAGGGTTTTGATAGCCGCCGTATCCTCCGCCATAGTATCCGTTATTTCCATAATAATACATATATATACCTCCTTATCTATTATAATTTATTATTAATGGTCATTTTTTGACATTAAAATTACCTAAAATTTTAAAAAAGTCATCAAAAAATAAAGATATTGTGTTAAAATTAGTTTAGGAGAATATTTATGCGCAAGTTATTTTCAAAGATGGATATACCACTTTTAATATTAACTGTTTTTTTTATTGTGGTAGGTTTGGTTATGATTTACAGTGCATCAAGTGTTTCGAGCGTTGTTAGGTATGGTTATGCACCTTATCACTTTTTTATAAGACAAGCAATATTTGTAGGGGTGTCTTTGATTTTTTGCATGGTAATAATTATTAAACTTCCGACGCGGACATATGGCTTTTTAGCTTGGCCGGCGATTATTGCAATAATTTTGGCTTTAGTTTTCTTGTTTATCAATGGGAGAATGACTAATAATGCTATAAGTTGGTATGATTTAGGTTTTTTTAGTTTGCAACCCAGTGAGTTTGCTAAGTCGATATTGATTGTTTTTTCAGCAATATATTATAATAAACTGCATTATCGGAAGGTAAAAAATATTTATGCTTATCTAGTTCCTTTAGCGTTTGGAGCAATAGTTGCAGGATTAGTAGCAATGCAACCGGACTTAGGTAGTGCAGCAATTATTGCGGGGATAGTATTTTTGACGTTTATTAGTGTTCCGATGGTACAAAATAATATGATTCGGGTTATTAAAGTTTTGGCAGTGGGACTTGTTATTGCAGGAATAGTTATTTTATATTCTGGTAGTGATTTACTTAACAGTATGCAAATGGACCGGCTTAACTTTAGAAATCCATGCTCGAGATATACAGAAGTAACTGGTTATCAAGTATGTAATGGTTTTATTGCTATAAATAATGGTGGGTTATTTGGAGTAGGTTTAGGTAATTCAACTCAAAAATATTTATATTTACCAGAAAGTCATACGGACTTTATCTTTCCGATTATTGTCGAAGAATTAGGGTTATTATTTGGAATATTTTTAATACTTTGTTATGTATATATGTTATTTAGGATATTAAAAATTGCCAAGGAATCAGAAAATCTGCGTTGCTCAGTTTTAGCATATGGGACTTTTTGGTTTTTGACACTCCATATTTTAGTAAATCTTTTAGGAGTTTTGGCTTTAATTCCTTTAACGGGTGTACCATTACCACTTCTTAGTTATGGTGGTTCATTTACAGTAAATGTTATTGTGATGTTATTTATTGTCCAAAGAGTAAATATTGAAAATAAAATAAATAAGACTAAAAGAGAAATTAAAGCTCTTTAGTCTTGTTTTTCTTTGTATGAGACCATATTATTTATAAGTCCTAAAATGTAGTCGGCGGAGACATCTAGGTACTCGCAGATTTGCGGAAGATATGTTATAGGCATAATGTTTATTCCTTTTTCATACCTAGCATATTGTTGTTGTTTAATACCTAAATGTTCAGCGATTTCTTTTTGGGTTATATTTTTGCAATCTCTTACCCATTGAAGTCTTTCTGTATAATACATATTATCACCAATATTTTTATATCATTTCTTACAACATAAGTGTTGACTTATGAACAGATGTGTTGTATCATTTAATTACAATAGATATGTTGTTCAAAGGCGGTATAAATATGTATAAAAAAGTTAGCATTATTTTGATTAGTGCAATTTTAATTTTAGGGGGTATTGGTAGTTATGCAAGAGAAAGGGTTGTTTTAGAAAATACAAAGACTAATTATAAAACTATAGGTAGTTCTTTAGCTATGATGTATGAAATAAAAGCAGAAAGTGGAGAGTATCAAGCAGTAAATGATTCAGTTTGGCCACAGGATGGCATTAATAATGGAGTTAAAGGGCAAACTGCAGCGGGAGTATATGATTATGAAATTAGGAATGCCACTACTTTATATAATGCTCGTATTGGTTTAATGTATATTTCTGATTATGGTTTTGGAGTAACTCCAGATTATTGGAATTTACCAATCAGTAATTATAATACAAATGAAGTTACTAGTAATAACTGGTTATATGAAAATACTATTCAATGGACAATATCAAAACAAAATGATTCGGCATCTCATGCATATTTTGTGGATGGTGCTGGTTTAGTTTTCGGCGATGCAATAACTATTTATAATGGAAGTGTAAAACCAGTATTTTACTTGAATTCTGCGGTAATATTAACTAGTGGAACTGGAACACTTGATGATCCTTACCGAATTAATGCATAATTGATTCGGTAAGTTTTCTTTGTCTTGAATTGTCAGGGTGATTTTGCTATAATGAATTTATGATAAAAGTGGGTTAGATAGTATGAAAGTATTTTTGGTTGATAACAACAAAATTATTAAATATATGTTACCTTTAAGAGTCGATGACTCTTACTTAATAAATTATAGTAGTTCTAATATTAAAGATTGTTTGATTACTTTTGTAGGAGAAAATGACTCATGGTATTTAAAGAGTAATGGAACTGTTAATATAGTAGAAACTAATAAAGAAATTGATAAAATACTTGTTGAACCTTACAAAAAATATACTTTAAAAATTGTTGGAAAATCTAATCTTATTGAACTTTATTTTTTACCTGTTAAAGAAACTTTATTTAAATTGGATTTTAGCAAATTGGATAATTTTTCCATTGGTGCAAGTGAGACTTGTCATATTTGTTATAATTCAAGTGATTTAACTAGTGTGCAAGCAATGCTTAAAAAAGTTGGGGAAGATTGGATTATATCTTGTGTCAATGATGAAGCATATAAAGTTTATGTCAATAATAGTAGAGTGACTATTAAAAGAATGAAAATTGGGGATATTATCTTTATTGCTGGTTTAAAAATTGTTTGGATGGGACATTTTATTTGTGTCAATAATCCTAGAAATATATTAAAAATTACGGGGATGGATTTAATTCAAAATGAAAAAAGAGAAAATATAGAAATATTGCCAGTTAGTGAAGATGATAAATATATAGAATTATATGATAAAGACGCTTATTTTGCACATTATCCGGCGATTAGGGAATCGATTGAGAATAAGGAGATAGATGTCGATTCACCACCAGGTAAGGAAAAAGAAAGTAATATGCCATTTATTTTGACTATTGGCTCTACTTTAGTTATGCTAGCGGCATCCTTTGTCATGGGTTATAATGTTGTTTATGGATTATATAGTGGCCGAACTATTTGGAGTGTGTTGCCTCAACTTATAATGTGTGTGGCGATGCTTATAGGAAGTTTGATTTTGCCAAGAATTGCTAGTCATTGGCAAAAAAAGGAACGAAAGAAAAAGGAAGCATTAAGACAAGAAAAATATACAGATTATTTGCAAAAGAAAGATAGAGAAATACAACTGTTAGTTAAAAACGAAATTCAAATTTTAAATGATAATTACTTGAGTACAGATAATTGCCTTTTGGCACTAGAAAAAAAGAATCGTAATTTTTGGTGGTGCCAATATGATGATAAGGAATTTTTAACTATCAGAGTAGGAGTTGGAAGGAGAAAGTCTAACGTGGTAGTTAATGCTCCAGAAGAACATTTTACGTTAGATGAAGATAATTTGCTAGATGAGTCTTGTAAATTGCGAACGAAGTATGATTTTATCGAAGGATTGCCAATAACGGTATCTTTAAAAGAAAATTATGTTACTTCTTTTATATGTCAGAGTGCTATTAAGGATAGTTATGTTAATTCGTTATTGGCTCAGTTATTGATATTAAATAGTAGTTTAGATTTAAATATTGTTATTATTACCAATGAAGATAATGCTACTAGATGGGATTTTGCTAAGTATTTGCCTCATATTTTTTCAGAAGATAAAAGCATTCGTTTTTTTGCTACTGATGAGGCTGAAGCTAAAATAGTATCTAATTATTTAGAAGATATACTTAAGAATCGTAAGGAAGTTTCTACAAGGGATAGTGTAAACAATAAATTTAAGCCAGTGCCTTATTTTTTAATTATTACAGATGATTATAAAAAATATAAAACTATTACGATAATAGATGATATTGTCAATAAAGATGCCGGTAGTTTTGGTTTTTCATTGTTTGTTATTGAGGATTCGATAAAACAAGTACCAATTACTAGTCAAACGTTTATCGAATTGAATGAAAAAGATGGGGTAGTTATTCAAAAAACGACGGGCTTAAATTCACAAACGATATTTTATGTAGATAGAAGTGAAAAGGAATTAGATATGCATTATATTGCTTTAAAATTAGCAGATGTTCCGGTGGTTACTAAAGATGGGCCTTCCGTTTTACCTAGTTCTTTATCATTTTTGGATATGTTTGGGGTTTCTAAAATTGAACAATTAAATATATTGAATAGATGGCAAACAAATAATCCAGTGATTAGTTTGGATACGACGATTGGAGTTCATGCTAATGGTGATAAATTTAATTTGGATTTACATGAAAAGTTTCATGGACCACATGGTTTAATTGCTGGTTCTACTGGTAGTGGTAAATCAGAATTTATCATAACATATATTTTATCGATGTGTTTAAATTATCATCCTTATGAAGTGCAATTTGTTTTAATCGACTATAAAGGTGGAGGTTTAGCTGGAGCTTTTGAAAATAAAGAAACCGGAGTTAAAGTACCACATTTAGTAGGAACGATTACAAATTTGGATGTAAGTGAGATGAATCGTAGTTTAGTATCTATTCAAAGTGAACTTACAAGACGGCAGAGAATATTTAATGAAGTTAGGGATTCATTAGGAGAAGGAACAATTGATATATATAAATATCAAAAACTTTATCGGGAAGGCGCAGTTAAAAAACCGATGGCCCATTTATTCATTATTTGCGATGAATTTGCGGAATTAAAACAACAAAGACCAGAATTTATGCAACAATTAATTAGTACGTCGCGGATTGGACGGTCACTGGGAATTCACTTGATACTAGCAACGCAAAAGCCAAGTGGTGTAGTAAATGATCAAATTTGGGCTAACTCAAAATTTAAAGTTTGTTTAAAAGTTCAAGAAAAATCCGATAGTATGGAAATGCTTAAAAGACCAGAAGCGGCATCAATTAAGGAAGCTGGACGCTTTTATTTACAAGTAGGATATAATGATTTGTTCGACATTGGCCAATCTGGTTGGTCAGGTGCTAAATATGTTCCATCGGATCGAATTTTAATGAAAGTTGATGAATCTATAAATTTTATCGATAATGTGGGATATATAGTAAAATCAGTAAAGGATGTTAAAGAGCAAGAAGTAGTTACTAAAGATTATGGTGATCAATTAACTAATTTAGTTAAATATATTTATAACTTAGGTAAAAAAGAGGATTTAGTTACTGAAAAGTTGTGGTTAGATCCAATTCCAGATGTTATTTATGTCGATGATTTGCGGGCTAAATATAATTATCACGCTAGTCCTTATGTAATGGATGTTTTAATTGGGGAATATGATGATCCAGTAAACCAAGTACAAAATTTACTTACAGTAAACTTAACGGAAAATGGCAATTTGGTAATATTTGGACAACCTGGTAGTGGTAAAGAAAAATTGCTTGCTACTTTGATACGTTCTTTAATAATCGATCATACCCCAGATGAAGTAAATATTTATGTTTTAGATTGTGGTTCAGAATCATTAAAGATATTTAGTGGTATGCCTCATGTAGGAGAAGTTTTAACTGTTGGAGAAAGTGAAAAAATAAATGATTTATTTGTCATGGTCGATAGAGAAATAGAAAAACGTAAAGAATTATTTGTCGATTACGCCGGAAGTTATACGGATTACATTGCTAATAGTGGTAATAAGATGCCGATGATGGTTATAATTATAAATAGTTTTGATATTTTTTCAGAAAATTACTCGCGGTTAGCGGATAGTATTCAAGCTTATTTTAGAGATGGTTATAAATACGGGGTAGTGTTTATCTTAAGTTGTATTACTACTTCAGCAGTAAGGTCTAGAGCACTTCAATTCTTTGGTAATAGAATATGCTTACAACTAGCGGAAGATAATGAGTACCGTAGTATAACTAATGCACCGAGAGGAATTACACCAGCTAAAATCTTTGGCCGGGGAATAGTAGCTATTGGGGAAACAGGGTATGAATTTCAAACGGCAGTATTTGCTAGCGAAAAAGATTTCACTAATTCTTTAAGAGAATTGAAGACAATATTAAATGATGCTTATACTTCGCGAGCACCGCATATTCCGACGATTCCTCAAAATATTGTGGTGGATAGTTTCTATAATTTAGTTAATGGTAGTATTTTGCCAGTTGGTTATAATATCGATACTAAAACTATCACTTATTATGATTTTAAGAAGAGTAAAATAATTCCAATACTGGCAACTAATATAGATGAGGTTAAGATATCATTTGTTCATGCTATTATTAGGATGCTTTCGATGCAAAAGGAAAATGTAGTTACTGTAATCGACTTTGCTAATGCTTTTTCTAAGGAAATGGAAAATGTTCGTGCTTATAGGAAAAAAGAAGAATATGCTAATGCTTTTGTTAGTATGAATAATGAAATAATTAATAGTAATGAAAGTGAAAAAGAAAAATATTATTTTGTAATTGGTACTAGTACAATTAAAGATAATATTGGGGAAGAATTATATGATGGAATTACTAAATTATTTACAAGGCTGCAAGATTATCCAAAAGTTCATATAATATTTGTCGATGTATCTAATTCCTTTAAGCAAATTTCTTTTGAAGAATGGTATAATGATGCCTTTGATGGTAGAAGTGGTATTTGGATAGGAGAAAATTTTGCTTTACAAACACTTATAAGTATAAGTGATTTAGATAATCAAGAAAAGAGATATGAATATCCAAAGATGGCTTTATTAATTAATAAAGGAAAACATGAGTTTATCAAGTTTGTAACTGATTTGGAGGATAATGATGAAGAATAAAGTTTTAGTTCATTTATTAATTCCGGAGATTGATCAAGAATATGATGTATTTATTCCTATAAATATTCGAATTGGTACAGTAATAGAACTACTCAATAAGTCTCTCATGGAACTTACTAATGGAATATATCAACCAAGGAATAATCGGAATTTATATAATTTGGAGGATTCGGGGATATATCAAATTAATGACTTAGTAAGACAAACGAATATTAGAAATGGTGTAAGTATCGTGTTTATGTAAAGGAAAGGCTTTGATGTAGACCTTTCTTTTTTTTGATGTTATAATTTTTATGGTGAACATAAATGAATAAACAAAGAATAGTTTCATTATTGATAGCTTTAAATCTTTTTTTAACATCTTGTTCAAGAGAAGTTAGTAATAATACCAATAATAAGAATATGGATGATGGAAAAATAGATAATTATCAAGAAGATGTAATAGAATCACCTAAAGATGATGTGATAGTTGATAATTTCTCATATGATGAATTAGCTATGGCTCAATTTGATAAAGATTTTTTAAAGCAAAAAGTTACTATAGATGATTGGAGTAGTTTTATTAGTTATTTAGATAATACTAAGGTAGTTTATCCTTATCAAGAGTTATTTACTAAAGATTATGATTTAGTGATACCTCAAACTTTTGAAGATACAGAAATACCTATAATTGTAAATGGTCAAGTAGATTATGATATACTTTTAAATAAAGTATTAGAAAATAATCAAGAATATATCCAAAATAATTCTAATTTTTCCAATACGACGACTTCTTTAGTTGAACGTGTTTGTCATATAATTAGTGATTATATTAATTCGGAGATGCAAAATAACCCTAATATTAATTTAATCGATTTAAATATTAAATTAAATGATTTAAAGATACTTTCTTACAGTAGTTTTGGATATGGATATTATAATCAAGAATATGGAATTTTGGGAATCGATGAAAATTCTTTGGCTCAAGAAGATGATAAAATACTAGCAGATATTATCAATCATGAGGTTGTTCATATTATCCAAAGTGCTAGTGTAAAAGAATTAGAAAATAGTGATTATTTAAGTCGAAATGGTTTTTTATATCAAACTAAAACGCAAGCAATTAATCCCTATAATTGGCTTTGGTTTAGTGAGGCTAGTGCAGAGTCATTAAGTTATACTTATCAAGGGTTAGATGAACCATATGTGTACGGGAGTGAAATTAGGGCATTGGAGTATATCAAACTTGCTTCTTTTAAACCAAGTAAAGAATTAGAAAAGTCATTATTTAGTTCGAATATGGAACCTTTTTATAATTATTTTGGAGTAACTACGCCGGAAGAGAAGGAAAGTATTAATAAACTTTTTTATGCATTAACTATTGTATATAATAATTCTCCCGGAAAAGAAGGCAGATGGTTTTATAATACTTTAGAAGAGTTAGGTTATGGTATTCATTATACAGAAATAGAAAGTTTTGAAACAGAAGTAAAGGGGTCAATTGCATTAGAATTAAGTAAAATGTTTTATCGAAACTTGATTCAAAATATTGGCAATAAGGAAGTTATGATAGAAGATATTTTTAAAGTTATATCTATTTTTGAACTTGAGACTAGTAAATTTTTATGGTATGAATCAAAATATGCTGACTTAGAATATTTTTTAAAAGAGTATACAACTATGCAAGATAGTTTTTGGAGTAGTTTAGCTAAAAATTTAGAAGTTGAGACAGAATACTTACAAAATCTATATTATTTATATAATCGGGATATAGAAATTAAAGATATTAGTATTTCTTGGTTAGATGAAGATAGTAATGCATATCTTAGTTACATAAATAATAGTAGAGTTGGCAATAAAAAAGATGCTATATTTAAGATATACGACACTATGTTTACTAATAATTATGCAAAATGATTGACACTCTACTTTTAATGTATTAAAATTATGATAGATTAGGATAAAGGAGGACTGGCATGTTTGAGGGTATGGTAAAACCACAAAAATCGGATATAATTGGCATTAATGATATCAGAGTTAAGGCAGCAATGAATCAAATATATGATTATGCAAATTTGTTGCAAGAAAAACTGGCAAAGATTGATGAAATAATGCTTAATGCAGAAGATTATATTGTGTGTGATGCCTCTTTAAATATGTTTAAAAAGTTCCATGATTTTAGAACTAATTTTGCAGTAGTTGTTGGCAATGTTTATAGTTATGGCGATGACTTAGGTAAAGTTATAAATAATTTTAGATGTGCTGATGGCGAAGCAAGTGATTATTTAAGAAGTCATAGAAAGGGAGGAATGTAAAAATGGCAGACTTAAATATTGGGGATCTTACTTATGGTATTTCTTATTCTGGTATCAGCCAATATAAGGAAGAAATAAGAAGTAAATGTCTAGTAGAAGTGCAAAAATTAATTGAAGAACACAAGGCAAATGTTCGTAAGGCAATTGATGCTGGTTGGAATGGGGAATCAGCAGAAAGATTTAAAGAATTATTTAACAAGAGATGCGATGAATTATCTGAAGCATTAAAAGCAGAATATTATGACTTGGAAAGTAGATTAAATGAACTTACAACTAACTATATTAACCAAGATAAAAATATGATAATTGAATAGGAGATGAATTAGAATGGCAATGAATTTTAATGTTGAATCAAAAACTTCAAGTTTTGATGTAAATAAGGCATATACTGATATTTATAATAATAGAGCAAGTAATCAAGATACAACGAGAGTAGATTCACCAAGTAGAGGATTATTTGGAGATGATGTAATTGGTTTAAATGCATCTAAAATACCAGAAATGAAATCAGCAATTATGGATATGTGTAATGCAATCGATGCTAAATTAAATGAACTAGAAACAGATATCGATAGTAATTCAGCATATAGAGGTGAAGGTATTGATGCAGCTTTAAAAAATTACTTGGGAAGAGTAGCAGAATATTGTTCTAATCTTACTAGTACTTTGAGAGCTTTCAATGATAAACTTACTGATGTTAAGAATCAATGGGATGCTGCTACAGGTTCAATGGAAAGTCAAATTGGCAGCACCAGTGGAAGTTTTGCAACTGGTACACAATACCAAGAAACTCTTCAATAGGCTATTAGATGGCAAATTTAAATTATTTATATCGCAGTTTAGAACAATATCAAGGGTTTAGAAATGAAACAGAAAAATTAATAGGTGAATTGAAACTTTCTATTGATTCTTTAGAGTTATCGCAAAATTATCTAGCGGATACTTATCAGTATGATGGTTATAGCGCTGATAATTTTGAAGTAAAAAACTCTAAAAATAAACTTAGTAATATTTTAGCTTCTTTACAAAATGATATCTTAGTGGCTATTGATAGCAAGATTAGAAAGTTAGAAAGGCAAATTGCTGATGCTGAGGCTCGAGAAGCAATGAATTTAATGTAGGTGTTTATGGATATTAAAGTAAAAGCAGATGAGTTATTAGAATCGGGAGAAGCTTATCTTAAGATTTGTAAAGAAATTGAAGATACAATTACTAAAGTTTATGAAGAATTAGATCATGTTTTTGGGGAAGGTAGTTGGCAAGGATTTAGTGCTAGTAAATATTATGAAAGTATACCAAAAGAAAAAGAAGAAATGGAAGTATTTGTTAGAGCTTTAAAGGAATATGGTGAAATATTAAAAAAATATGGTACGGAAGCTAAGAGACTTACTTCTAAATATCGGAGGTATTAATGCCAAGGGTATATATTGATGTTATCGATAAGAAAGCATTAGAATACTTAAAAGATGCTATTAATGATATTAGTAATAGTTATATAAATGTTCCTAATGATTTTATATATAAGGCTCAAACTACGCAACTTATAAATGATATAAAGGGAGTTAAAAAGAAACTAGATAATTTAAGTGATTGGCTTATGAATAGTCAAAGTGAATATCGTAAATTGTTAGATGATTTAACTGGTGATGTAAATAAAATAAAAGATGTAAATGTGAATAAATTAAGTAATAAAATAAAAGAATAAAAGGGAGGTAACAATGGAAGAAAAGTATTTACCTATTGGGTCAGTAGTTACTGTTAAAGATATCAATAAGAAATTAATGATTATCGGTTATTATTCTTTAGAGTATAAAAATTCTGTGAAATTATATGATTATGTTGGATGTAGTTATCCAGAAGGTATGCTTTTAAAAAATAATACATTTTCTTTTAATCATTCTGATATTATTAGTTGTGATTTTTTAGGATATCAAGATGAATCTTATAAGGTTTTAAATAGTAATTTAAACAGTCAACAAAATGTTTCACAAGAAAATATGGAACAACCTAGCAATTTCTTGAATTTGAAATTTGATGAAAATGGGGTTGTTATATACAATGAAATGAGTAATGTGAAGAGGACTCCAGAAATAGTTAAAAGAAGTGCAGAAGTAAGTAATCCTTTTGAGACTAAGACTGCAACAGAGATTCCTAAGGCTAGTACACCGGTGATGAATAAAGAATTTGCTAGTGATAATGCTAAAGTAGATACAATTGCTAGTGAAAATAAGAAAGATATTGAAAGTAATTTTAAATATACTTTTGATGAAAACGGTTTTGTTATCGGTGAAACTAAAGTTGGTGATAGTACTTCGGAAAATAAAACTGGTGATGTCCAATATCTATTCGATGAAAATGGCTTTGTCGTTGGAGAAAAGACGGGGGCTAAAGAAGATACGAAGGCTGCTGATACGGGAGTAAAATATTCATTTGATGCCAATGGTGTGGTGACTGCTGATAGTAGTAAGATAAAAGAAGAACCAAAAAAAGATGAATTTCAAATTCCCCATTATCAGTATACCATTTAAAACCATAACCTTTTAATTTATACATTGCATCTAATAGTTTTGATTGTACCTCTGGGTTATCAATATTATCATGTAAATAACCCCTATCATAAGAATTTCTTGGAATAGAATGTGTCAATCCAATTTCAACTCCACTTGATATAACATTAACTCCCAGACAAGAAAACATTAAAAATCCATCTTTTTTATCTTCTCTATCTTTATCATAGTTCATAAGATTTATAATATCTGGATTAACCCCATATCTTATTCCTAACCATGCTACTCTATCTCCATTACCAAAATCTGTACAATATGGTAATGATGTGATATTTCTTTCTGAATAATGGTTGTGAAGATCATATTTATTGTTTTTAAAATAATTCATGATTTCATCATTATAACTTAACAATTTTGATTGAACAGCTTTTCTTGCTTTATTTATTTCCCAACTTTTATCTCTCCAATAAATTTCTTTAAAAGTATCAAAATCCTTATCAGTA
>CALVVJ010000024.1 GCA_944363835.1 uncultured Bacilli bacterium
AAATCAAGGGTCTAGATGAACTCACTTCGTTCGCCCTTGATTTTTTATTTGATGTCTACCATTTGGGGTTCACATCAATTGCGTGATGCTTTTTGTTTCTTATTCAAAATATATTGTTTTTAAAGTATTAACAACATCTTCATAACTATACATATCTTTGTTTAAAGAAATGATATATGATTCATCTTCATTAAATACTGTTACAAGATATCTATCTTTTTCACTTTCAACAAGCCCCTTTAAGTCCCCTTCTAGATAATAGTATTCATCCTTTAAAGCAAATTTGGTATATATATAGCTATCTGCTAAGTAATTCATTTGCATAGTGCCTTTGCTTTGAAAAATGTTTTTACTTTTATCAGTATTTTCTTCAAAATAATTGATTAAGTCTAATTCATTAGATATATTATATTTTTCATATATTTTTTCGTAATCAATATTCCTTTTTTCTGAAAGTCTTTCACTAATAAAAGATAAAGAGTTATATTTATATAAAGATATTGCACTTTCATTATTTAATTCATAAATATATTCATTATTAATGTCTTCAGTGTATTCTTCTGAAATAAAAATATGCATATCTGCAAAAGTAGTATTGGCAATACTTCTATCTACACTCACATTTAATTCTTGAGCATTAAATTCTAAATCACTATATACATTATAAATATTATACAAATATAGTTTATAACCGAAAAAGCACAATACTAAGAATAATATTAATAATATTATAAATATTTTCTTGTTAATTTTATTTACTCTTACACTTTTATCAATTGCTTTGACCATTTCTTTATCCTCCTTTAATAGTATATCTAAAGAAATATTGAACTTATCACTTATTAATATGATAGTTTCAATATCGGGATAGCATTTATCATTTTCCCAATTAGATACTGTTTGTCTTGCAACACCTAAAATTTCTGCAAGATCTTCTTGTGTTAGCTTATTACTATTTCTAATTTCACTAATTTTTTTAGATATTTTCAAACTCATTTCCTCCTTTCTAAATTAATTTTATATAAACTATTTTCTTTAGTCTATCAAATGTCTTTGACATTTGCAAAAAAATAAAGTCAAATATATTAGATATTATGATAAAATATTTATAAGGAAAGTGATGGTATGTCAGTAGTAGTTAATATCAAGCATAAAAAAGAAACTAAAATTGGTTATAAGTTTTTAGTGGCAAGGGCAAACTTTGAAAACCTTTATGTAGGTATACAGGATGAAGCATTCTGTATAGATGAGTACAAAGGTGATGAAGATATTCGTGGCCTTTATTTTGTCTTATTTAGTAAAGAAAAATTTCATCGCGGCTTTGGTTTTAAAGTAGATGAAGACTACAACATTGAACTTGTTTTAAATTACCCATGTACTAAAAGAGATGTTTTAATATTTTATAAGTTTATTAATGATTATTGTATTAACTTTGATATTACTACTTTTACTGAAGAAGGAGAAGAACATTCTTTAGAAGATATACCCAAACTGCAAGATGAGAAAATAGAATTTAATAAAAAGTTAGTTCGTGATGAACTGAAATCCGGATTAACTATATTTGGTGCTATTTATCCCATAACTTTGGATGATGATTTTATTTTAGGTATTCGATATTTAGAGCCTGACAAAGCCTTAAATGCTTTTGCTAATTATTTAGATAAATTGCAGCATCCATTATATTATTTTGCAAAACCATTATTGTATGAAAGTAATAAACGTGATAAATATATTGCTAAGTATGCCTTAACCAAAGATGTACCTTCGATATTTCCAACATCTACTTATTTACCATTTGGTTATGATGCAAAATTTAAAGATAATATTTTATCTTGGCAAGTTGTCGTTGTAGAAATATTGAAATCTAAAAAGCAAGAATTTCAAATACATACAGAGATGTCCTATGATGAATTTTGTAAAGTTATTAATCTAAGTAAATGCCCTAAGTTTGATAAAAAGCATATGCTTGTAACAGTAAATGATGGTGTATTATTAAAAATTGCCAAATACAATGTTAAAAAGGCCCAGGAAAAAATGATAGAGTGGTTATGTGATTATCGCGAATTAGGACAAGCACCTGTCCAAATTAAGTTTACTAAAGACTTTGTTACTGATGATGGTATTAAGTGTTACATATTTAAGTATAAAAAGACACTTTTTAGCAAATGGTGGCTAGGTATTGTTAGTGATTCCGGTACTTTTAGTGAATTTAAAGAATACAACCCAGAAACAGAAATTAACGCTGCTTTAGAAATAATCAATTTATTAAAATCTTTCTGGCAAAGGGAAGCCGAAAAATTAGAAAAAAAGGAGAGTAACAAATGACTATTGAAAGTAAAGAAAAAGGAAACAAAAAATATTACGAAGAAATAATGTATATTTCTAGTAACTATTATATATTTAAAAAAAGACCTAAAACCAAAGTGCATTCCTTAATAAATGTATATAGACTTGATATTATTTTACTTTTTATAATGTTTATAATATTGTTATTTATTCCTATTATAAGTTATCTATCTGCAATTCCTTTTACTATGCTTTTTATATATGCCTATTTGTTAGTAGAAGCTAAATATCGTCTTAGAGAATATTTAAAGTCTGGTGATTCAATTATAAAAATTACTGAAGATGGTATTGAAAATGTTTGTGATAATAAGTTGTCTATCAAACTACCTTGGGAGGCAATTGAATATATAATCATTAATAAATATTCGATAAGTGTCTTACCTAAGAATTTTTCTTCTGTTTTTATATTTGCTGAAATAAATACTAAAGACGAAATATATAAATCTTTAAAAAAATATAAAAAGTTAGATTTATTGATAGATAATTCAGATAGGTATTAAAAAATAAGAGTTTATGTTAAAATAATAATTAAATTATTTTTGTGGGGGATACTTATGATAAAAAATGTAATTTCTGTAATTGATGGTGCTGCAGGAAGTTGTGGCAAAGCTAAAGTAGTTGGAGAGATTGCTACAGACCAAAATATTAATTTGGGAGCAGCTGTTACTAATTGTATGCCAAATGCTGGACATACTTTTGTTGATGAGAAAGGGCATGCCACTGTTTTTAGAAATATTCCAGTTTCTGCAGTTAATCCTAATACAGAGCTTTTTATTGGACCTGGATCAGCAATCGACATGAAAGTATTTAAAGATGAATATAAAAGAGTAAAAAAATATTTAGGGGATCGAAAAATTTATGTTCATGAAATGGTCCCTCTAATTATGGCAAGACATAAAAATTATGAAAGAAAACACATTAAGAGTGGTTCAACATTTAAAGGATGTGGAGCAATAAGTAGTGAAAAAGTTTTACGAGATGCTAAGTTAGAATTTTTTAAAACTTTTCAAAATGCTATTTTATGTTCTAATGATGAATGGCTTGATAGATTATATAGTCATTTAGATAACGCAAGTGAATATACAATTCTTGAAGGCTCTCAAGGGTGTGATTTATCTCTTAACCATAGTGGAAATTACCCATATGTAACAAGTCGTAATGTTTCAACTGCTCAATTACTAGCTGATTCGGGAATATCTCCAGAAAAGTTGCTAGACACTATCATGGTTATAAGACCTTTTCCAATAAGAATAAGTAACATTACAAAAGATGGAGAGTATATATACACAGGTGCATATGGAACTGGTGCCGAGCTTACTTGGTCTCAAATTAATTTAGCATCTCTTTATGGTGGGTATCCTCATCCTGGTGATGTTGATGAACTTTATAGTGGTCATGTTGCTTTAAAACATTTGAAAAAATATTTAAGTCAATGTTCTGAAATTTATTTAAAGCAATTATTCGGAGAAGATTATCGTAGTAAAAAAATAGGGGATATAACTTTACTTGAAGCATTAGAGTTAGAACGTCTTGCTTATAAATCTAGAGGTATATCCGAATATGTTACTAAGTTTATTGATTTGGGAATGTTTGATAGTGACTATCCTCCGAATACTATTATTGATCAGTCTGAACAAACTACAGTAACTAAAATGGAACGTAGAATATTTGATTTAGATATAAATAAGTTAAAAAATAATTGCCGTATCAACACTCCAAGTAGTCTGTATTTAAACTTTTTTCAACATCTTTGTTATGACTATGAAGGTGAAAAAAGAGATTTTGATGAATACTATTTTGATAAATACTTAAGGGAATATTTTGCTTTTTTAGAAAATGCAACAGATACTCCAATATCGGCTTTAGGAACTGGAGCTAGAAATAAAGAAAGAATATTAAAAAGAACTTTAGTGCGTCCAATTGAAAGAAGGTAAATGAGTAAATTGACACTAAAAGATTTAAATAAAGAATATGATAAATTACAATTAAAGTATGGCGATAAATCTCTAGATTCCATCTATAATGGTGGATGTACAAATAATCCTGATATTTGTTTTGTATTCATGAATCCAACTGGCCGAAATATTGCTTCATCAAAAAGTTGGCATGGACTAAAATCTCCTTGGATTGGTACTAAAAATATATGGGATTTATTTGCTGCTCTAGATTTAATTGATAAAGATATTTACTCTCAAATTAAATCTATAAAAGGCAAAGAATGGACACCAGCTTTTGCTGAAACCGTCTATGAAAATGTCATTAAACATAAATACTTTATTACAAATTTAGGCAAATGTACTCAAATTGATGCTAGGCCTCTTCCAGATTCCGTTTATAAAAAATATTTGCATTTATTAGAAAAAGAAATAAGTATTATCAATCCTAAGGTTATAATTTTATTTGGTAATCAAGTAAGTTCTATTGTCCTAAATGAAAAAATATCAGTTTCTCAAAGTAGAAAACAAGAATATATTAAAACAATTGATGAAAAAGATTACAAATGCTATGCCGTATATTATCCAATTGGAAATGGCAGATTTAATATAGATAAATCTATCGAAGATATAAGATGGATAATGACAAATAGTTTAAAGCAGGGTATAATAAATACTAAAAAGAAATGAAGATAGTTATGAATATTAAAGAAGAAAGAGTATAATTATTTATATCTTTCTTTGTATCCTCCCATCTTTTGCATTTCACTTCTAAAATCATAAGCACTTTTAGTCATTTTGATTTCATTTGGAATTTCTATATAAAAATTATTATATGTAGACAAATTTTCTAAAAAACATAAAAATTTGTTATTTCTTTTGTTGCCATAGCATCATTTCCTAACTAAATAAATTTGTTTATTTAAATTATAAAATAAATAACCCATGCTATTAAAAAATTTAGTATAATCTGTCTTAATAAGTATTGAATTTAAAATTTACTAGGAAAATTACTAGGAAATTACTAGGAAATATGATATGATTAATTTAGACATAATTGGAGGTGTAAAAATGATAGATGCTATTGAAGATTCAAGAACAGAATTTAAAATTAAATTAGTGGATGATTTAGAGGAATCAGTTATAGCCTTTTTAAATAAAGATGGTGGCAGCGTCTATATAGGTGTTGATGATAATGGTAATATAGTTGGATTAAAAAATAATATGGATTTATTTCAAAGAAAAATAAAGGATAAAGTAATTTCGAATATTGAACCATCTGTTTTAGGCTTATTTGACTTAGAAGTACTTACAAAAGATGATAAAAAATATTTAAAGATAACAATAGCGAAAGGATATGAAACTCCATATCATATAAAAGGAATGGGAATGACTCCAGATAGTTGTTTTATTAGAGTGGGTAGTTCCAATGAAAAAATGGATGAACATTTAATAAATAAGATGTTTAGAGAAAGAACAAAAAACTCTTTAAAAAACATTATTTCTCCAAGACAAGATTTAACTTTTACTGACTTAAAAATATATTATGCCGAAAAAGGTTTTGAAGTTGGCGATAATTTTGAAAGACAATTAGGCTTTTTTACAAGAGATGGAAAATATAATTATGTTGCGTATCTTTTAGCTGATAATAATAGAGTTTCAATTAAAGTTGCCAAATATGTTGGTGAAGATGTTGATGAAATAGAAGAATATTATGAGTTTGGTGATTGTTCTTTAGTCAAAGCAACTTATAGAGTACTAGAAAAGTTTAGAACAGAGAATAAAGTTTATGCTAAAATAACGTATCCAGAAAGAATTGAACAACCTATGTATGATTATAATGCTGTTAGAGAGGTTATTATCAATGCTATTGTTCATAATGATTGGTCTAATGAATATCCACCTAAATTTGAATTTTTTAGTGATAGACTAGAAGTATCCTCATTTGGTGGAATACAAAGTGAATTTACTGAAGAAGAATTTTTAGAAGGATATTCTGCACCTAAAAATCCAGAACTTATGCGAGTATTTCACGACTTGGAACTTGTTGAACATTTAGGAACTGGTATAAGAAGAATATTGAAAAAATATGATAAAAGCATCTATCATTTCTTTCCACATTTTATAAGAGTAAGTATTAAATATAATCAAAATGAATTTGATTATGAGAATTCTAACAAAAAAATAGAAAAAATATCTTATCCTGATATTGTTTTAACAAGAGTTCAAGAAGGAATTATTGGTTTAATAGAAGATAGACCTAGTATTACTCAAGAGGAAATGTCTAATTTGCTAGGCGTAACATCAAGAACAATTAGAAATCATATAAAATTTTTGCTTGAAAACAATTATATAAAAAGAGTTGGTGCTGATAAAAATGGCAAGTGGATTGTTATTGATAGAAAGAATTAGATTATGAAAAAAGTCCATAGCATCAAATACTATGAACTTTTCTTTTATATAGAAATCGCCAAATGTGCGACTTTCAAACTCAATGGAGCAAGTGAGCAGAATCGAACTGCCGTCTCAACCTTGGCAAGGTCGCATACTAACCTCTGTACTACACCTGCGTAAATAAATTGTATCAAATATCTACTTTTTTTGCAAGAAGAATTGCTAAAAAATGTAATTATTGTTATAATTGTTTACGTAAGAAGGGAAAATATGAAGAAAAAAATATTAAATTGTTTAAGAACGATACGTAAAAATGTCGTTGAATATATAATTACTAATCGTCTATTTATATCTTATGTAATTCTTTCTTTATTGGGTACAATGTTAGTAAGAAAGTTTACTATAGGGACATTTTTTAATTTTAAATCATTAATAACAGATTTAGGTATAATTTTTATAATTGGTGGCTTTGGCTATTTTGTTAAACCTAAAAATCAATTTAAATATTATTTTATTTGGCTTATAATATTTAATTTGATAAATATAATTAATTCAATTTATTACAAATTCTATGCTAACTTTGCATCAGTAGGATACCTATCAACTGTTTCTCAAGCTGAAACTGTAACAGGTTCTATATTTGAAAAAATAAGTTTTTTCGATATAATGTATGTTATTTTTCCAATATTGTTTTATTTAATTCATAAAAAATTGTTATCTTCATCTTATTATTATTTTATAGATAAAATCGAAAAAGGTAAAAAGATGCTTATAACTACTGTTTTAGTTGGAGCTCTTTGTCTTGCTTATAGTTTTGGTGTTGCTAGCGGTACCGATTACAGTCGACTTGCTAAACAATGGAACAGAAATTATGTAGTTGACCGTTTTGGTATTTTAATGTATCAAGTAAATGATGTAGTTCAAGTGATTAGAACTAAACTAAGTAGTTTATTTGGAGTTGATGAAGCTCAAGAAGTTTTTAATGAGTATTTTAAAGCCAAAGAAAAATCAGCAGATAATGAATATACCGGAATATTAAAGGGGAAAAATGTCGTATTTGTTCACATGGAAGGCATGCAAACATTCTTAATGGATCTGTCTTTTAATGGAAGTGAAGTGACTCCAAATTTAAATAAATTAGCTAGTGAAGGAATGTTTTTTAGTAATTTTTATCCTCAAGTAAGTACCGGTACAAGTTCAGATACTGAATTTACATTGCTTACAGGTTTAATGCCAGCAGCTAGTGGAGCAGTATTTACAAGTTATTATGATCGAGAATACTTTACAATTCCTAAATATTTAAAAGAACTTGGCTATTATACTTTTAGTATGCATGGTAATTTAGCAAGCATGTGGAGTAGAGATAGAGCCCATCCATCTTTAGGATATGAAGGTATGTATTTTGAAGAATCGTTTACATATGAAGATAAAGACGTTATCAATCTAGGTATTAATGACCGATTATTTTTCCAAGAAGCAATACCTATTATGGAAAATATTGAAAATACTTATGAAAATTACATGGGATATGTTATCACTTTATCTAATCACTCTCCGTTTAAAGCAGCAGCTCCGTACAGTACTTTGGATTTAACTAGCCATTACAATACAGTAAATCCTAATACAGGAGAAGTTACAGAAAATGCCGTAGATTATTTATCAGAAACAGCCGTAGGAGAATATATCAAAAGTGCTAACTATGCTGATACTGCATTAGGGGACTTTATAAATTATATAAATTCTTCCGATGCCTTTGATGATACTGTATTTGTTTTCTTCGGTGACCATGATGCAAAACTTAGTCGTAGTGAAATAAATTATTTATATAATTTAAATCCTGAAACTGGAGAAACTTATGAAGAAGGGGACCCTAACTATGTTGAATACGATTATTACGATCATGAATTGAATAAGAAGACCCCTCTAATAATATGGACTAAAAATTCTGAATTAAAAGATGTTTTCCATGGTGAAATAACCTACTATACAGGTATGTATAATGTTGCTGCAACCATACTAAATATGTATGGATTATACAATAAATATACTATGGGAGAAGATATTTTTAGTGTTAAAAATGATAACTTAATTGTTTATCCTAATGGTAATGTATTGACCAATAAAGTTTATTACAATAATTCGACAGGGGAATATAAAGTATTGACTGATGAAATACTAGACGAAAACTATATTAGTGAAATTAGTACGCAAGCTGAAGAAATTCTCGATATATCTAATTCTATAATTGTTTATAATCTTTTGGATTCAGTCGACATGAGTGAGGAATGATATGAAGAAGAAATATAAAATACTTTTAACAATATTAATTATATTAATCATCATTATCGTCGCTGCTATAATTGTTTTTAAAGTGTTTCAAGGCAGTTCTACTGCTGAACCCGTTAAAGTAGTGGATAGTATTGATAATTTTGATTATACTTTAGATGACCGTGATACTGAACTTATGAAAAAAACGTACAATGAATTAAAAGATATATTGACTGCTTCTGATATTGATTATGAAAAGTATGCTCAAGCCTTAGCTAAGCTTTTTGTTATTGATTTATTTACTATGGATAATAAAGTAAATCGTTACGATGTTGGCAGTACGGAATATGTTTATCCAGATAGTGTTGAAAATTTTAAAACTAACGTTGAAGACACAATATATAAGACAATGGAAAATAATTCTAACGGCAAGAGAAAACAAAAATTGCCAGAAGTTAGTGCCATTGATGAAAGTAATGTTGAAACTTCGACTTTTACTATTGGTGAAGACGAATACGAAAGTTATATTGTAAAACTATCATGGTCTTATGAAAAAGACTTAGGATATGATAAGAACGCTACAATAACTTTAATTCCATTGAATGAAAAATTATATGTAGTAGAATACGTAACAGGAGAATAAAAGGGATGAATAAATTTTTTAGAAAGCTCAAAAAATCGAATAGGGTATTTCGATATACCTATTATATTATTAATATTGTTTATATTATTAGTCTATTCTTTTTTATTAAAAGTTTATTAAACCTAACAGGTATTGAAACTGTATTGAGAATAGTATTCATTATTTTCTTCATATTATATATTATAGTTTATGCTTTTTGGAATCTTTTAAATTTACTTCGTCGTAAATACAAAGCCTTGATTATAACTTCTATAATATCGATAATATTCATAATTATATTTGGTATTGGTTCTTATTATATAAATATGGTTTATAGCAATATTAACAATATTACAGAAGATGATCGTCTTATGTATACTACATATTTAATTTCTTTGAAAGATACAGAATTTGATAATGATTCAAGTATAGGAATGCTTGATAATGAAGAAGAAATAGAATGGAATATTTTAGCCAAAAAACTATATAGTGAAGAAAAATTAGCTAATAGTATTACTGATTATAATGATTATAATAAAATGCTTGCTGATTTATATAATGAAAAAATAGATGCTATATTTGTTCCTGGCAATTATGTTACTTTATTTAATGGCGAAGAACAATATCAAAATATTGCAGATGATACTAAAGTATTATATAAGTATAGTGAAGAAAGAGAAAATCAAGATTTAATATTGTCAAGTAATAAAACCTTCGATGAACCATTAACATTCTTGCTTATGGGAGTGGATTCTGAAACTGCTGGTTTAAATGCTAATGCGGCCTTTAATGGAGATACTTTGATGCTAATTAGCTTTAATCCTAGCACTCTTACAGCAACAATGGTAAGTATTCCTAGGGATACTTATGTTCCAATAGTTTGTAATAATAATCGCTATGCGAAAATTAATTCATCTGCGGCGTATGGAACGAGTTGCGTTATTGAAACAGTAAGTGAATTTCTAGATGTCGATATAGACTACTATGTCAAAATAAATTTTAAAGGTGTTGTAGAACTAGTGGATGCTATCGGTGGAGTGGAAGTTGATGTGGAAGCACCAACTTACATGAAAGATAAATATGATGGCTTGATGTGTGAACAAAACTCTGATCGTCTCTTTGGAGATGACTTAGTATGTGTCGAACCTGGACTTCAAACCCTAAATGGGGAACAAGCTTTAGCTTATGCTAGAAATAGACACATGTATATTGGTGGCGATTTAGATAGAATCAGACACCAACAACAAGTAGTTGAAGCCATTGCATCAAAAGCATTGCAATTTAGTAGTATAACTGATTTACAAAATATTTTAAATGCAATAAGTAACAACATTGCTACTAATATGGATACAAATACTATTCTTTCTGGTTACAATGTTATAAAAAATATGGTATCAAATGTTATAAGTGGTGAAGATTTACTAAATATTAATAAGGCTTATTTGGAAACTTACAGTCTACCTGTCTATGTTCCAAGCATGGGCTATACAACCTCAGCTCAAGGTTATTATGTCGATTCTCTTGAAGACATTAGACATGCAATAAAAGTAACCTTAGGTTTAGAAGATGAAGAAGTAATAAAGACATTTAGTTTCTCCATAAATGAACCATATGAAATAACTAGCCCTGGTAGTGGCTTACGTGGGGAACAATCTAGTAGTACTTTACCGAACTTTATTGGTAGTACTGTAAGTGTTGCTGAAGAATTCTGTAATGAACATGGTATTAATTTTAATATTGAATATGTTGACCCTGATGATGAACACTACAATCCTAATGTTGCCGTTGGATTAATCGGCGATCAAAGCGAGTTTATCGGAGTATTGCTTCAAACTGTTGATGAATTGACAGTTTATGTTGTAAATAGTAAAGAAGCAACAAGTGAAGAACCAATAACCGATGATGATACTGATACCGAAACTGATTCAGATGATGAAAAAGATACTTCTAAAGATAAGAATGACTCTGATAATGAAACTACTGAAGATGATGAAAATAGTACTGAAGAAGATATAACAGATATTATATTAGGCAATTAAAAAATCAACAATTAACGTTTTGTTGATTTTTTGTTTCCTTTCTTTTTCCGATTGTTTTTCTTTCTCTTCGTTGGACTTACATAACCATTAGATCTATTTGAAGAATTGTTTTTCGTTTTTGTTTTTGGCTTAGTATTGTTAATATTAGCCTTATTTTTACTAACTGCTGTACTTTTTTTCTTAACGGTAGCATTTGTCTTAGTTTTAGTAGTAGTGGTATTTTTTTGCTTAGTAGTTTTACTAGGTACAGTTGTTTTCTTTTTAATAGTATTTTCTTTTGAAACATCAGTTTTAACAACTACTTTTTGTTTTATCGGTTCACTTACAGTAGTTTTTAATTTCATTTTTTCTAATTTATCTAAAATTATCCATAGTATCCCGATAACCAAAGCTATTAGATATATTGAAATTAAAACAATAAATACTATATCAATTTTATCAAACGTTTTTCCCATCTACAACCACCACATTTAAACCTATTATAGTATATTTTACGAAAAAATAACAGTTATTTTACACACTTTTACTTGATTTTTTGTATATAGTTTGTCGAATTTTGTTGAAAATGTTATAATACTTATGAATATGAAGATAAGGAGGCGTTATAAATGCGAAAATTAATGGCAACGATTTTAATTTTTATTTCCAGTTTTTTCTTAATTATTAATGCTTCCGCTGTATCTTACACTGCTAGAGCATACATCAATTCTTCAGGTAATGTCCGATCTGGTCCTGGAACACAGTATAGCATTGTTGATGGAAGAGAAAAAGAGGGAACTTATTATTTATTAGTAGAAGACAAGCTACATGCCGATACAAACAATCATAAAGATTGTAATGGTGATTGGTATCAAGTATATTATAATGGTACTTCAACTGGCTATATTTGTGAAGACCATGTCGACGTTGTTCATAGTTATAGTACTGATGATGTAGCACCACAAACGACGTGTGAAATAGAAATGAGTAACTTAGGATTCCCATCGAGTTATTGGGGTGGATTATGTGCTATGAAAGAAAGACACCCTAACTGGCAATTTTTGCCTTTGAAAATTAATTATGATTGGCAATTTATTATTGATAAAGAGAGTTCTTGTGGTGTAAATCTTATTTATGGTAGTGATGAAAATAAAGGCTTTATCGATTCGACTTGTACTGCCTACGACAGTGGTTACGTTGGTATTACGCAAACCGGAGTAGCCTACTATATGGATCCCCGTAATTTTTTATCTGATCGCCACGTATTTCAATTTGAAGCCTTAAACTATGATCAAAACTTTTCTTCTATATATGGTAATGCTGTTACTAATATTATTTCTGGTGCAGAATTTTATAAGTACCACTTAAATAAAAATACCAATTTAACAGATATAATTGTTACTAGTGGAGCAACACACAATGTAAGTCCAATATTCACATCAGCAAGAATTTTACAAGAACTTGGAAGTAGCACAACACTATATAATTTATATAGCGGAGAATATACGGGATATGAAAATATTTATTATGGTTATTATAATTTCTTTAACTTTGGAGTAAGTGATTCTTGTGTTCAAAATTATGGCACAACTTATTGTGGGCTTGAATATGCTAGAAAACAATCATGGAATAGTGTCACTGCTGCTATTAATGGTGGTATTAGTCAGATTGCTAATAGTTATATAGCCAATAATCAAAATACTGGTTATTTACAAAAGTTTAACGTTAATCAAAGTGACACTTCATCAATTGCGACACATCAATATATGACTAATATTGCTGCTCCTTCGAGTGAATCAGCAACATCCTATAAAGCATATAAAAAAATAGGTATTCTTGATTCAGCATTCATCTTTTATATACCTGTATATAATAATATGAATGTAACTATTACTAATACTCCTGGTGGAGCAGTAGACACGCCAGATGACTCAAAACCTAGTACTTTACCAATTAGCACTATAGTAACATCTAGTGGTTACAAATATGCAAGTGGCTATATTTCCGGAATTGCTTTAGGTAGTGATGTATCAACTCTTAAAACTAATTTAGAAGCAGTTGGGGGAAGTGGTACTGTAACAATTTATAATGCTGCTGGTTCTGTAGTAAATAGTGGATTAATAGCTACAGGCTATAAAGTAGTTATCAATAATTCTAGCACAGTTGAAACGCTAGAAGTAATAATAAAAGGTGATACATCAGGTGATGGAATCGTAAATGCTTTGGATTTATTACAAGTTCAAAAAAATATTTTGGGAACATATAGTTTAACTGGAGCATATTGGCAAGCAGGGGATACTTCAAGTGATGGAGTAATTAATGCTCTAGATTTATTACAAGTTCAAAAAAGCATTTTAGGAACATACACAATTGTTCAATAAGGAGGATAAATGAAAAAAATCAAATTACTGTTATTAACTGTATTTTCGTTGCTTATTATACCTATTAGTGTAAATGCAGCAAGCGGTACAATTAAAGTAACTGGTACGTCCCAAGTAGTGGTAGGAAATCGCGTAACTTTAACTGTAACTTTATCGAGTTCAACCGCGATAGGTAGCTGGGAAATGGATTTAAGTTATGATAAAAATTACTTAGAACTTGTTTCAACTAATTCTGAAGGAAATGGAACAAGAATGGTAAATTCATCTGCTACTGGTGTAAAATCAAAATCATATACTTTTACATTTAAAACTAAAAAAACAGGCTCAACAACCGTTAAAGTAAATACGTATGATGCTTATGCTTTTGAAGATTTAAGTAAATTAAGTTTATCATCAAGTGGTAAAACAGTTAAAATTATAACTCAAGAAGAATTAGAAGCATCATATTCTAAAGATAATAATTTAAAAAGTTTATCTGTCGAAGGCTTTGAACTTAGTCCTGAGTTTTCTAAAGATGTAACCGAATATAGTGTAACTGTTCCCGAAAATACGAAAGAAGTAACCATTAATGCTACCGAAAATGATAGTGCAGCATCAGTAACAGGAACGGGAACATTTGAAGTTACACAAGGAACTAACACTTTTAATATTGTTGTTCGTGCGGAAAATGGTAGTGAAAAAACTTACACTGTTAAAGTTGAAGTAGTGGATGCTAATCCTATTAATGTCACTGTTGGTAATGCTGATTATACTATTGTAAAAATAAAAGAATTTCTTCCACCAGTTAATGCTTACCAAGAAACGACGGTTAAAATAAATGATTTTGATATTCCTGCTTATACAAGTGAACTTACTGGTTTTACACTTGTAGGTTTAAAAGATAGTGAAGGTAATATTGCTTTATTTATCTATGACGCCAAAGCTAATACTTATACACCATATAGAGAATTACAATTTAATCAACTAACAATCTTTGTTAAAGAAACTGATAAAACTCTAGATGGCTATGAGTATGGGACAATAACAATTGATGATGTGGAAGTTCCCGCATATTATGTTTCTAGTGACTCAAGATATGCTATCATCTACGGAATTAATGTTGAAACTGGTGAAGAAGGATTTTTTAAGTATGATAAGACGGATCAAAGCATTCAAAAATATGACGATGAAATGATTAATGCTTTACTTGAAAAAAATAAATTATATTCTTATATTATTATCGGTTTTAGTGTAATTTTAGTTATCATGTTTATTATATTAATTACTAAAACTTTAGGTGGTAAGAAAAAAAAGAAAAATATTAAAGTAGAAAAAGGCGAATTTAAAGATGAAAATATTTCTCAAGAAACAAAACCTGAAAAAGATACCAATTCCGATGATGAAAACAAAATTGAAGAAATAACTGATGAAGATTATAAATTAGATGAAACAATATATGATAATGTAAATAATAAGAAAAAAACTAAAAAGAAAAAGAAGAAAAAATAAGGAGAAATAAAGTGAAAAAATTATTACTAAGTTTAACAACT
>CALVVJ010000025.1 GCA_944363835.1 uncultured Bacilli bacterium
ATATTTCGTTTCTTTTTAGACTTTTAGCATCATTTGCATCGATAAACATTGATTTATCTTTGATTAAACCATTATTTAAAGCAAGTTCAATACTATTTTCCATACTTCTACCAAAAATAATTATTTTTCTGTTATATTTTTTACAAGACTCAACGATATGTTTAATTCGATATATATTTGATGCAAATGTCGCAATAATTACTCGTCCATGATGTCTACTTATCATATCGTTAAGGGTACCATCAACAGCACTTTCACTTTTAGAGTATCCACTAGATAAAGCATTAGTTGAATCACTCAAAAGTAGAGTAACACCTTCAGCCCCAGCTTTAGCCATTTTGTGAATATCCGCCATTGGCCCAACTGGAGTTAAATCAAATTTAAAATCTCCTGTTTCAAATATCGTTCCATTCGGAGTCTTAATAATAAGTGCAAATGAATCAGGAATTGAGTGGGTAGTATTAATAAATGATACATCGAAATATCTAGTTTTTACATTAAAATCTGGTGTAATTATTTTATAATTATCATATTTAATATTTCTTTCCACTAGCTTTTTTTCTATTAAATCCTTGGCAATTTTAGGTGTATAAATCACTGGTATTTTAACAGCTTGTAATAAAAAAGGTATTCCACCGATGTGATCTTCATGACCGTGAGTTATAAATAAACCTTTAATTTTATCAGCATTTTTCTTTAAATATGTAATATCTTGTATAACATAATCGACCCCTAGCAAATTGTCTTCTGGAAACATTACTCCCGCATCTATTACTATTATTTCATCGTTATGTTCGACGATATACATATTTTTTCCAACTTCACCTAAACCACCTAAAGCGATAACTTTAGTTGGTATACTATTATTTTCCATTAAAAAAATTCCTTCTTTCTTAAATTAAATTTTGTGACAAAGTTTCGAACTAATAAAATTATATCAAAAAAAAGATAATTTGTCTATAATTCAATCTATAAATGTGTTATTATAATGTTAATCGGAGGTTAATTTATGGGATTATTTAACAAATTAAAAAATATTTTTAATAATAAAAAAGAGGAAGAAAAAACTAGTGAAGAAGTAAAAAAATATGATGAGGGACTAGAAAAAACTAGAACGGAATTTGTTTCTAAGCTTAATATGTTAGGAATTAAATACACTAAAGTAAATGAAGAATATTTTGAAGAGTTAGAAAATACTCTCATTATGGCTGATATCGGTGTTAAAACAGTCATGGATTTTATTGAAAGATTACGTAAAAGAGTAAAGCAAGAAAATATCACGGATACAAAATATTTGAATGAAGTTATCGTCGATGAATTATTTATCATTTATGTTAATAATGAATCGATTACGGATAAGATTAATATGGCTGAGGATGGACCAACTGTTATTTTAATGGTTGGAGTAAATGGTGTAGGTAAAACAACAACTATTGCCAAACTTGCTCACAAGTATAAAAATGAAGGAAAACGCGTAATGATGATTGCAGGGGACACCTTCCGGGCTGGTGCTGTTGAACAATTAAAAATTTGGGCAGATCGTACGGATTCTTTATTCTATGGCCGTGAAAATACTGACCCAGCCGGAGTAATATTTGATGGACTAGATAAAGCTATTGCTGAAAACGCTGATATTGTCTTAATTGATACCGCTGGAAGACTTCATAATAAAATTAATTTAATGAAAGAATTAGAAAAAATAAATAAAGTAATCGGAACAAAGATTCCTAATGCCCCTCATGAAACTTTACTAGTAATTGATGCTACAACTGGTCAAAACGGTATTATGCAAGCAGAATCCTTCAAAGAAATTACTAATATTACAGGTATAGTCTTAACTAAATTAGATGGAACAGCTAAAGGTGGAATAGTTCTAGCCATTAAAGAGGCAGTAAATATTCCCGTTAAATTTGTTGGCCTTGGTGAAAAAATGACCGATTTAATACCATTTGATATTGAAAACTACATCTATGGCTTATTTAAAGATATGCTTTAAACAGATTGTAAAATATCTGTTTTTTTCTTTATTAATATTATTATTTTTGTTACAATTAAAGTAGGTGAGTAGTATATGTATATTTTTATTTTAATCGGTGGTCTATTTATAATATTAATTATTTATATTTTAGTTACCCGCAATAGTTTTATAGATTTAACTAATCAAATTGCTGAAGCGTTTTCAGCTATGGATGTCCATTTGAAAAAGCGCTGGGATTTAGTTCCTAATCTAGTAGAAATTGTCAAAGGTTATGCTGAGTATGAAAAAAACATTTTAGAAAAAGTTATTGCTTTACGCAATAAAACTTATGACAATTTATCAGATGAAGAAAAAATAGCAACAAATCAAGAACTTAATGATACAATCAAGTCTTTGTTTGCACTAGTTGAAAAATATCCTGACTTAAAAGCAAGTGATAATTTTTTATCTTTAAGTAAATCCTTAAGTACTATCGAAGAAGAAATTGCCAAATCTCGTAAGTATTACAATGCCGTAATTAGAATATATAATAATAAAGTAGAAAAGTTTCCAAGTAACCTAATTGCCAAATTATTTGGTTTTAAAACAAAAGCGATGTTTTCTATAATAGAAGCAGAAAGAAACAATGTGGATGTGGAATTATGAAAAAAATAAAAATATTATTATTAACTTTAATATTATCATTTGTAGGTATATTATCACCGAAAGCATTATACAATGAATATGATTATTATATTGATACTTATAATATTACTATTGATGTAAACAAGGATAATTCATTCGATATTAAAGAAGAAATGCTAGTTTATTTCAATACATCTAAACATGGCATTTATCGTAATATTCCTATGCGCAACAATGTTGAAAGATTAGATGGGACAACTTCTAATAATTATGTTAGTATAACTGATGTCAAAACTAATCCTGCAAGTACTATATCTACATCAAATGGTAATTATGTAATTAGACTAGGAGATGAATCAACTTTAGTTAATGGTTATCAAACATATATTATTGAATATAATTATAATATTGGTAAAGATCCATTAAAAGACAAGGACGAATTTTATTTTAATATTATCGGTCCCGAATGGGAAAATACAGTTATAAACAAAGTTCAATTTACTATTAATATGCCTGCTGAATTTGATGAGAGTCTTTTAGGATTTTCTAGTGGTTCTGTTACTTCAACTTCTAATAATGTTTATTATGAAGTTGATGGAAATACAATTACTGGTTATTCTTATACTCCAATTTATGAAGGCGATGCTCTAACAATTCGTTTAGAATTACCCGAAGGATACTTTAGTGAAGCAAAAAGTATTTATGGCTCTAATATATCTTTGTCCTTTTTATTACCTCTTGCTTGTCTTTTAATAGTAGCAACTGTTTATTATTTAAAATGTTTAAGAAGAAGAGTAATTGATCCAATCGAATTTTATCCTCCAGATGATTATAATAGCTTAGAAATTGCCTTTTTATATAAAGGCAACGTCACCAATGAAGATGTTATATCTTTACTTGTCTATCTAGCTGATAAAAAATATATCAAAATAGTTGAAGATAAAACCCAAAACTTATTTTCATCTTCTAGTTTTACTAAAATAATTAAACTAAAAGATTATGATGGTAATAAGAATGAAGAAATGGAATTTATGCAAGGCTTGTTTAGTACGAGCGATGAAGTTACTATAAGTTCATTGAAATATAACTTTTATAAAACATTAAACAGTATTAGAACTACTGTTAATTCTAAAGAAAACAAGAACAAAATCTTACATAAGAGCAATAAAATGTTTAAAACTTTATTTATAATTTTAGCCTATATTTGTTTTGTTGGAACAATAATTCTCCAAGTAATCGATATTGCTCCAACTAGCATATTAATTATGATTTGTTTTATAACTCTTTTCTATATGCCATTTATTTTTGCTGTATTTGCCATGAAAAATGCTTTAGTTATTAGGATTTTTGTCGGTTTATTTATACTATTCCATGCTAGTATGTTTTATACTTCCTTAATTGGTAGTTACATAGTAGGTACGTTACCTATAGTAAATATAATTATTGCTATAATTTGTTCTGTTATTATAATTATAATTTCTGGTAAGTTTAATTATCGTACCGAATTTGGTAATAAAATATATGGCCGTATTATTGGATTCAAAAAGTTCTTAGAAACTGCCGAAAAAGATCAATTAGAACACTTAGTTATGGAAAATCCTACATACTTCTATGATATATTACCATACACCTATGTTTTAGGAGTATCTGATAAATGGATTAAGAAATTTGAAAGCATTGCTATCGAACCAGCAGATTGGTACGAATCAAGTGCTACATTCAATATAATTACCTTTAATTCATGTTTAACATCTGCCATGCGTACTGCTAGAATGAGTTATTCTTCTTCTAGTGGTGGCTCATCATTTAGCGGTGGCGGCTCATCTGGTGGAGGTTCTTCCGGCGGTGGCTCCGGTGGTGGGGGCGGTGGCTCTTGGTAAAATACACTTTTTAGTGTATTTTTTTAAAAATTAATTGACGTACATTAGTTTGTTTTATATAATAATGAATATGTTAAAAAGAGTATATAATACTTTTTAAATTTAAACATATTTGTTATAATTATTTTAGTGTGGAGGTTACCGTGAATATATTAGATGGACTAAATAAAGAACAAAAAGAAGCAGTTGAACATATTGAGGGACCTTGTCTAGTACTTGCAGGGGCAGGATCAGGTAAAACCAAAGTTCTAACAATGCGTATTGCTAATTTAATTCAACATGGAATTTACTCTGGCAATATTTTAGCAATTACATTTACCAATAAAGCCGCTAAAGAGATGCGCGAGCGAATTAGTAATGTTGTCGATGATAACTATGCTTTTGTAGGCACATTCCATTCATTTGGCCTAAAAATTATCAGAGAAAACTATGAAGCACTAGGGCTTTCTAAAAACTTTACAATTATCGATTCAGATGATGTAACTAGTATTATCAAAAAGATATTAAAAGATTTGGACTATGACCCTAAACAATATAGCCCAGGCTTTATCCGTAATAAAATAAGTTTTATCAAAAATGAAATGCTTAGTGATGCTGAGGTTGACAAATTTTTAAATAGTCCTCCAGAACAAGTTGCAGCCAAAGTTTATTTTGAATACGAGCGTGTTTTAAGAAGAAACAATGCTGTCGATTTTGATGACTTATTAAAGATGCCTGCAGATTTATTTTTACACAATGAAGAAGTGCTAGATCATTATCAAGAAAAATATCAATATATTTTAATTGATGAGTATCAAGATACTAATGAAGTCCAATACAAGATGGTTAAAAAACTTGCTGAAAAATATCGCAACCTATTTGTTGTTGGAGACCCATCTCAATCAATTTATGGCTTCCGCTGGTCAAATTATCGCAATATTTTAAATTTTGAAAAAGACTATCCCGAAGCCAAAAGTATTACTTTAAATCAAAACTATCGTAGTACTAATACAATTTTGAATGCTGCTAATTCTGTCATCAAGAATAATACAGAAAGCAAAGAAGTAAATTTATTTAGTGAACTAGGTGATGGTGTTAAAGTAAAATACATGCGCAGTTATGATGAAAAGCATGAAGTAACCATTATCATGGAAGAAATAAAGAAACTTCTTAATAGTGGTTACCATTACCAAGATATTGCTATTCTTTACAGGACTAATGCTCAATCACGTACACTTGAAGAAGGTATGTTAAAAGCAAATTATCCTTATAAAGTGGTAGGTAGTTATTATTTCTACAAACGAAAAGAAATTAAAGATTTACTAAGTTACTTACGTCTTATTTCTAATCATGCGGATGATGTATCACTTACAAGAGTAATCAATGTCCCTAAGCGAGGAATTGGTTCTAAATCTATTGAAGATTTAGAAACTCTTGCTAGAGAACAAAATACATCGATGTTTGAAGTATTAAGTAAACCAAAAGAATTAGAGTTTAAAAATCTAATATTAGAATTAACTGAAGCCAGTAAAGATATCGATCTTACTGAACTTATCGATTTAGTGCTTGAAAAAAGTGGTATGAAAGCCGAAATGGAAAAAGATAAAACTCTTGAATCAGAATTGCGTCTTGAAAACTTAATGGAATTTAAAAGTATTACTGAAAATTATCAACATGAAACTGGTACTGTTAATCTAGAAGATTTCTTGGAAGATATTTCTTTAGTAGCTGATGTATCGGAACATAACGATAATGACGAAGCAATTACTTTAATGACGATGCATTCTGCTAAAGGCTTGGAATTTAAAGTTGTTTTTCTGGCTGGTATGGAAGAAAATATTATGCCACACTCGATGTCTTTACAAGATAAAGATGGTATTGAAGAAGAAAGAAGACTTTGTTATGTAGCAATAACTAGAGCTAAAGAGCGGCTTTATATAACCAATGCTAAAAGAAGAATGCTTTTTGGAAATACCAATATGAATCCGCCGAGTCGCTTTATCGGTGAAATTGATCCGAGTTTAATTGACAAAGAGGATTTGGGAATTAAAGAAACGGAAGTCTTCGACAAAGAAAAATATTATAGTGATGAAAGTACAAACTATAAGCATGGGGAAGTAGTATATCACATGAGTTTTGGTCGTGGTGTCGTAATTGATTGTGATGATCGTTTTGTAACCGTTGCTTTTGATAAGAGATTTGGAATAAAAAAATTCTTGAGTAATTATCAAGGACTTAAAAGGAGTGGAAAATGAAAAACTTAACCTTAGTTATTATGGCTGCTGGTATGGGAAGCCGTTTCGGCGGCTTAAAACAAATCGAACCTGTTGGACCTAATGGAGAAATTATTGCTGATTATTCTGTATATGATGCAATTCGCGCTGGCTTTACTAAAGTAATATTTATTATTCGGGAGAATAATTTAGCTTATTTTCAAAATAATATTTGTAATAAATTTGCTGATAAAATAAAAGTAGAATATGCTTTTCAAGAGTTAAGCAAGATTCCAAGTGATGTAAAACTGCCTGCTGGACGCGAAAAAATGCTTGGAACCGGCCACGCCTTATACTGTGCGGCTCCCTTAATTGATAGTGATTTCGTATTAATTAATGCTGATGATTTTTATGGATTTGATTCATATCGTATAGCTAAAAACTTTTTTACTGATTCCCAAAATAACAGAGACTATTTAAGTGTTAACTATCCTTTTATAACTACTTCTAGTCCTAACGGTTCAGTAAAACGAGGAGTAGTCTTTACTGATAACTTTAATTATATAAAAGATAATATCGAAAGTGAAATTAGTTTTAAAGATGGAAAATTTATTGCCAAATCTCTAGTAGATAATAAGGAATTTGTTATTCGAGAAGATCATCCTGTAACTGTTAACTTTTTTGGCTTACGACAAGATTTCTTAGATATATTAAAAGAAGACTTTAATATATTTATCCATAGTAATATAAATACAACATCCGAATTTTTATTGCCGGAAGTTATTAAAAAAGCTATTTTTGATGGCAAAATTAAAATGCAAGCCAAAACTAGTAAATCCCAGTGGTTAGGAATTACTTATCAAAGTGATTTACCAGAATTAAAAAATAGTATTCAAGAATTAATAAAGAAAGGAGAATATCCAGATAAACTCTGGGATTAATATGAATGAATTTGCAAATGCCCAAAAAAGAGTGGCAGAATTGACGAAAATATTAAATGATGCTAATTACAATTATTATGTAAATGACAATCCCCAAATTACCGATCAAGAATATGACAAATATTTACGAGAATTAATTAATATTGAAACAGAATATCCTGATTTAGCTGACCCTAATTCTCCTACTAAAAGAGTTGGTGGTCAAGTAGTTGATAAATTTAACAAAGTTGTCCATGAACGACCTATGCTTAGTTTAGCAAATGTCTTTAATGAAGATGAAATTAGAGATTTCGATGCCAAAATAAAAAAAGAAGGCTTTACTCCCGAATATGTCTGTGAATATAAGATTGATGGCTTGAGTGTGGCTTTGATTTATGAACAAGGTAAGTTAGTTCGTGGTGTAACCCGTGGTGATGGTGTAACTGGTGAAGATATAACGCACAACGTCAAAACTATTAAATGTATTCCTCTTACATTATCTAAGCCTATCGATATTGAAGTTCGCGGCGAAATATTTATGAACAAGAGTACATTGCAAAAATTAAATGCTGAAAGAGAAAAAGCCGGACAACCTCTTCTCCAAAATGTTCGTAATGCTGCTGCTGGTTCTATTAGACAACTTGATTCGCGAATTACTGCTAAAAGAGAATTAGATAACTTTATTTATTATTTACCAGATCCTGAAAAATATGGTATTAAGACCCACTTAGAGGCTTTAGAGTTTATGAAATCGCTAGGTTTTAAAGTAAATCCTGCTAATCGTTTAGTTAGTGACATCGATGGAATTTTAAAGTTCATTGCTGAAATTACTGAAAAACGTAGTAAATTACCTTATGAAATCGATGGCGTTGTTATCAAGGTCAATAATATTGCTATGCAAGAAAAACTAGGATATACAGCCAAATATCCAAAATGGGCAACCGCTTATAAATTTCCTGCTGAAGAAGTATTAACTAAACTTACTGATATCATCTTTACTGTTGGCAGGACTGGTCGAGTTACCCCTAATGCTGTTTTAGAGCCGGTAATTGTCATGGGATCTACTATAAGAAGAGCCACTCTTCATAATGAAGATTATGTCCTAAGCAAAAATCTAATGATTGGAGATACAGTTTCCATACGTAAAGCTGGGGATGTTATTCCTGAAGTAGTGGAAGCTAAATTTGAACGCCGAACAGGTAATGAAATACCTTTTAAAATGATTCATGAATGTCCGATGTGTCACTCTGAATTACAAAAAATCGCTGGCCAAGCTGATTATTATTGTCAAAATCCCGATTGCCCTAAGAGAAATATTGAATCTATTATTCATTATGTGTCCCGTGATGCTATGAATATCGAAGGACTAGGGGATGAAATAGTTGAAGAACTATATAACCTTGGATTCATAAAAAATATAACAGACTTATATACTTTAGAAAGTAAGAAAAAGGCAATCATGGAATTTGATGGCTATGGCGAAAAAAGTTTAAATAAAATAATCGAAAATATTGAAAGTTCTAAAAATAACAGTCTAGAACGTTTATTATATGGTTTAGGTATTAAAGAAATAGGTACTAAAACTGCCAAATTACTTGCTAGTGAATTCGGTACGCTAGATATGCTTATGCAAGCCACTGAAGAAGAATTAGAAAGTATTAGAGATATTGGAAGTATTACTGCTAAAAGTGTTGTTGCATATTTTAAATCACATCAAGATTTGATTGCTGCTTTAAAAGAAATCGGGGTAAACATGACTTACAAAGGTGTTAATAATGGTACCAATGATTTAATTACTAATAAACGTTTTGTTATTACAGGAACAATTACTGGTATTGGTCGCAAGGAAATAAAAGAAAAATTGGAAAGTTATAATGCTCGTGTCAGTGAATCGGTAAGTAAGAATACTGATGTAGTTATCGTCGGTGCTAATCCTGGTAGTAAATATCAAGACGCATTAACCTTGGGAATTACTATTTGGGATGAAGCAAAAACATTAGAAGTATTAAATAATTTGCAATAACTTATATATATGTAGTATAATTATGTTACTTAGGACGGTGAATAATTTGAATAAATTAAAAGAAATATGGGGGAAAAACAAGGTTTTAATTGTTTTAGGAATTATCCTTATTATTTGTTTTATTGCTATAATAATCGTAACAGTTTCCTACTTTTTCGGTGGAAGTGAATCGGTATATGGTGATAGATTAGAAGATATCGAAAATTATCCTATTGAAGATTCTTTTATTGATGAATATATTGCTAATCTAGAAGCAGATGAAATGATTAATTCTGTTTCCTTTGATGTTCGCGGAAGAATTATTTATATAGATATCGACTTTGTGGGAGATACATCCTTAGTAGAAGCACAAAGTAAAGCAGCAGCATCAATCGAACAATTTAGTGAAGAAACTTTAAGCTACTATGATATTAATTTCACTTTAACTAGTGCTAGTACAGAAAATAGTGAAGGATTTACTATCATGGGAGCTAGAAATGTTGCTGGATCGGGTCTAGTTTGGAATAATAACACACCGATAGAAAGTGAAGAAGAGTCATAATGAAAAAAAAGAGAAGTTTAATTGTAATTGTTGTTAGTGTAATTGTTGTTATTGCTATTTGTATTGGCCTATATTTTATCTTAAGTGATGAAAATAAACTAACTGTTGCTGAAAGAAATTGGATTAATGAAAATATTAATACCATCCAAAATATTAATGTTATAAATAATGCTAATGTTTTTGGTAAAAATGGTACTGGTGTTTTCTATGATTTTATCGATGCTTTTGAAAATGAATATAGTTTAGAAACGAATGCCATAACTTTTAATGCTGGGACTAATACTTCAGGTCTTACTTTAGGAAGTAAAACCAGTGTTAGTGATAATGATGTTGTTTTTTATGAAGATCATTACGTTTTAATCAGTTCTAGTGATGAAAATATTTCTACAACTACTGATCTATCAGGTCGTACTATAGGTATATTGACTAGTGATTTAAGTTATGTATCTACTTATGTAAATGATGTAACTAATGTTAGTTTTACCCAATATGAGTCCGATGAAGAACTATTTAATGCTCTTGGAGAAGATATAAGTTTTGCAGTAGTTCCTTTACTTCAATATTTAGATACTGTTTTAAGTAACGATTATAATATTGTATATCATTTTAGTGATATAAAAATCTATTATACATTACAAACTGATGATTCTGTGTTGAGTAGTGTTTTAAAGAAATTTTATAATAACTGGCAAAATAACTTTTCAGATTCTTACAACACAGCTATGTTTGATACTTTCACAACATCATTAGGTATAAGTGATACTGAAGTATATTCCCTTCAAGGTATTACCTACAATTATGGTTTTGTTAATGCTTCTCCTTATGAGGTAATAACTGGTGGAAAATACGGAGGCATCGTTGCTGTTTATTTAAGACATTTTAGTGATTTTGCTGATGTTGAATTTAATTTTGAAAAATATCGTAATTATAACAAATTTACTAATGCAATTGCTAAAGGAGATATAGATTTATACTTTAATTATTATAATTTTACTGATGAATACAATGAAACTAGTGGTTTAAATATCGAATATGTTGTAGCGGCTCGTCGTGATAATTTTGAAGTAATTAAATCGATAAATTCCTTGATTGGCAAAACAGTTTATGTTCAAGAAAATAGTAAAATATATGATTATGTAAGCAATATTTCTGGTATAGATGTTAAGACATTCTCAACAACTAAAGATTTATTCAAGTTAAATAAAAAAGACGTTTATATTGTCTTAGATAAATATACTTTTGATTATTATAGTGATAATCGTCTTGACAATTATACTGCTCGCTATAGCAACTATATTGATTCAGTTTATACTTTTAAAGTTCGTACTGATAGTGCTCTATATCGCTTACTTGATAAATATATTAGTGTTTTAGATGAAAATTCTATAATTTTTGAAGGTCTGGATAATCATTATGAAACGATTAAAAGTGGTAGTGTAATAACTAAAATTGCTGAATATATCTTATATATTGTTATCATTGCTATTATTATTGCTTTAATTGTTATTCGCAAGAGTAAGAAGATATCTATTGCTAGAAAAATAAAAAGAGAAGATAAAATGAAGTTTATTGATCAACTTACTTCTTTAAAAAATCGTAATTTCTTAAATGAAAACATCGAAACATGGAATAATAATACTATATATCCTCAAGCTATTTTGGTTGTTGATTTAAACAAAATCCAAGAAATCAATGATTTATATGGTTATAATGAGGGCGATAGACAAATCAAAGCTGCTGCTAATATTTTAGTAAAAACGCAACTTGATAATAGCGAAATAATGCGAACAGATGGTAATGAATTCGTCATTTATTTAGTAGGATATAGTCAAAAACAAATAAGTAACTATATTCATAAATTGAATAAAGAAATCAAAAAGTTGCCTTATGACCATGGAGCAGAATTTGGCTATAGTATGATTTTAGATGATATCAAAACTATTGAAGATGCTTTAAATGAAGCAGTAGAAGATATGAAAAAACAAAAAGAAGCGGGAAAAAATGAAAAGGAAGCTAAAAAGTGAATTAAAAGAATTTTTTGATAACTTTGTTAAGGTTTTAAAACGACCAGATATGGCTATTTTGCCTGGGCAATTAGCCTTTTTCTTCGTTTTGGCAATTGTTCCTACTATTACTTTAATTAGTTATGGAGCAACTGCCTTGAATTTATCAACTGATGTTATTTTTGAATTTTTATCCAATGCTTTTTCTCAAGATATTGCAGCCCTTTTATTAAATATTCCTCATACAGATAATATCTCTGGTTTAGGTTTCTTTGCTGTAGTTTTAATGGGATATTTTATTGCATCGAATGGACCAGCTTCAATTATAGTTACGTCCAATATTATTTATGGAGAGGAACAATCTGGATTTTTCAAAAGAAGATTGAAAGCCATTATTATGACCTTTTTCTTAGTCCTACTTTTCATATTTATGTTAGTAGTTCCTGTCTTTGGCGATAAAATTGTTGAATTATTTCAATTCGTAAATTTAAATAGGGGAGTAACTGAGAAGGTTACAACTATTATTAGCATATTGCAAGGTCCAGTCACATGGTTAATAATGTATTTCTTTATAAAAATCTTATACACGATTGCTCCAAATAAAAAAGTTAAAAGCAAAAGTGTAGGATATGGAGCGATATTTACAAGTTTTGCTTGGATAATAATTACTTATATTTATTCATATTACATCAATAATATTGCTTATTATACAACTTTTTATGGTAGCCTTGCTAATATTGTAATTCTTATGATTTGGATATATCTTCTTGCTTATGCATTTACTATTGGGATGGCTCTAAATTATCGCAAGGAAGAAGTAGAATTAGAAAAAACTGGTACTATAAAAGTTAAAGAATAAGTTAATAATAAGGTTGTGTACAACAGATATTACTTATGTACATAATTCTTTTTCGATATTAATCTAGTATCAAATTACTAACGATATTGAGAAGTAATATCTTGAAGTTCCCACTTGGGAACTTTGTTTTTTGTCTAGATGGACAAAAACTTTTTAATTTGTTAAAATTATATAGACAAAGGAAGAAATAATTTTATGAAGAAGAATAAAAAAGGTAATAAGATAAGTTTTTTTAGGTATTTAAGCATTTTTCTTTTAATAGTAAGTATTCTAGTTTTAATATTAGTCTATTTTATTAATGTTTTACCCTTGGAATATTTCATAGTTTTGGTTGGGCTGATAGCCATAACTGATTTATTTGCTGTAATGCTTTTATTGTCCAAAGGTAAAGTTCGTAATGCTATTGGAATCGTTGTTACAATTATTTTACTTATTGTTATGATATTTGGCATTACTTATGAATTAAATACCTTAGATTTTTTAAAACAATTTGGTTTTAATAGTTATAAAACTGAAACATATAATGTCGTAGTTTTAAATAATAGTGAGTATGATGAACTAAGTGATTTGGAAGGAAAAAGTATTGCCCATTTAGATTTGGATGATCATAGTGGGTTATCCAAGGCTGTAGATAAAATAAAAGATGAAATAAATTTTACAGATGTTATCGGAGAAGATATAAGTGAACTATCTAATATGCTGGTATCAGCAAATAGCCCCGCTATTATTTTAGAAGATGCACAACTTAGTATCTTAGAAGAAGAAAATAATGAATTATATAATGATATAGAAATTATTTGGAGTATTGATATTGAAATAGAATTGGCCAAAATTGGTGAATCAGTCGATGTTACAGACGATTCTTTTAACGTGTTAATTTCGGGAATTGATACCTATGGCTCCATTACTAAAGTTTCTCGTAGTGACGTAAATATTTTGGTAACGGTAAATCCTAGTTCCCATGAAATTCTTTTGACGAGTATTCCTAGAGATTATTATGTCCTATTACCAGAATTTAATGAATATGATAAACTTACTCATGCAGGAATCTACGGCATTGAAACATCTGTAAGTGCTATCGAAAATCTTTTAGATACAACGATTAACTATTATGTTAAGGTTAATTTTACTTCTCTAATTGATATTGTTGATGCCATCGGTGGTATAACTATCGAGTCAAATTATGATTTTACTTCAAAAGATGGCTATCATTTTACTAAAGGAATTAATACATTAAATGGTAAAGAAGCTTTATCATTTGCTCGTGAAAGAGCAGCTTTTGCTGAAGGAGATAGAATCCGTGGTCAAAATCAAGAAATTATTCTAGAGGCATTAATAAATAAAGCAATGAGTAGTAGTATCATTACTAATTATATTGAGTTATTAAATGCATTAGATGATAAATTTGTAACCAACATTACTAATGAAGAGATAACAGACTTTATCAAAAAACAAATTGCTGAAATGCCTTCTTGGAATATCGAATCGATTAGTCTAGATGGCTCAAATGCTTATGATTATACTTATAGTTATAAAAGTCAAAAATTATATGTAATGAAACCATATGAAGAGTCTGTTTTAAATGCTCAAGAGAAAATAAATAACACTCTTTTACAATAAAGTGTCAAGTAGGCACTTTTTCTTTTGACTTATTTTAGCCACTTTTGTCGAAGTTGTTTAAAAGCAATTTGTTTTGCTCTATATTTAGTATGTAAGGTGATTACATATGTTGAAAATGGACTTAGAATTTAATCAGGGAATACTTTTTATTAGATTACGAGGAAAATTACTTCACAAAAATAGTTATAAAATTAATAACTATTTAAATCCTGTTTTAAAAAAGCATAAAATAAAATATGTCGTTTATAATTTCTTCTTTTTAGAAGACATTGATTCATCGGGAATAGATGCTATACTAAATACTAAATATATAGTTAAAAGTAATCATGGTAAAATAAGAATGTGCGAAATAAATGATAATATTAAAGAAAAAATAAAAAAAACAAGATTAGCTAGAATTGCTAGTGAATTGGCAGCGTTTAAATTACTTGAGGTGGCATAATGGAAAGTACATTAGAAAGCATCATTAAAAGTAGTGCTGGACTTATTTGGGAGATAGCTAAAAAGTTTTATGGTATTGAAAAATCTGATCTTTATCAGGCTGGAGTTTTAGGTGTTATTAAAGCTTATCAAAATTATCGAAATGATGGTGAAACTAAATTTAGTACATACGCGTATAAATATATTTATGGTGAAATGTATATTATTGCATCCTCTAAAAGTATTAAGATTAGTAAAGATATATTAAAATTAGTTAAAATGATTGAACACGGACGTAATCTTTTAGCTCAACAATTATTACA
>CALVVJ010000026.1 GCA_944363835.1 uncultured Bacilli bacterium
ATTATTATTAGTGAAAAAGGATATTTAATTACTATATCATTAAATGAACAACCATTTTTAGATTATTTTAAAAATACGGATATTGAAAATTTTAGAACCAAGGATAAAAGCAATTTCATTTTACAATTATTTATCATGGTTGCAGGTATTTATCAAAAAGAATTAACAAGTATTAATGAATATATTAATAGTAAAGAAAAAGTTTTATTAAAGTCTACTAATAATAAAGAGTTAGTAAATTTATTAGATATTGAAAAAACACTGGTATATTTTATAACATCATTAAAAGCTAACGAAATTGCCTTAGAAAAAGTTGCTAAAGGAACAATTATTACAATTGATAAAAATAATGAAGAATTATTAAGTGATGCTTTAATTGAAACAAAGCAAGCCATTGAAATGGCAACAATTTATAGGGAAATACTATCTAGTATGACGGATACATACGCTACAATTATTTCCAACAATTTAAATGATGTAATGAAGTTTTTAGCAAGCATTACTATTGTATGTTCAATACCTACGATGGTGGCATCTTTTATTGGCATGAATGTTCCATTAGGTAGTATTGGAGATTCTCCATTTAGTTTTATATTAATTATAGTAATATCTATTTTACTTTCTTTAATTATTGCTTATATTTTAAAAAGAAAAAATATGCTATAAAAATGTAGCATATTTTTAATTATCTAGAAATTGATTCATCAAATATGTCTTGGATAGAATGGCTATTAGTTTTCCAACCACTTTTCAATAAGTCTGATACTACTTGGGGAGTTATTTTATTAAAACCTAATTCATTAGAATAACTGTAGCATAAACCTAAATCCGCAAAATAATATATTGCCATTAAATTGAAATCATCAGAATTACTGTATGATAGGTTGAATTGTTTTAACTTGCCAAATTCATTCGGGGATAAAATTTTGCTAAATAAAGTATAAATATATCTTATAGCTTCATGAGCGCCCTTAAAATCTTTAGCAAATAATTCTTTAGTTTTGGTTATTTTATAATCTAGAATTTCCGATGGTGTTTTACTACTAAAATCCATTTTATTTAATGTATCAACAAATTCTTCAATATAATCATCAGTATATTTATCTGTAATAAATCCTAACTTTTTATCCATTGTAGCACATTCTGAAAGAGAAATAATATCGTACTCTCCCGTTTCATTAGTAGTAAAACCAAATTCTTTTGTTTTTAAACCACCTTGAATGTTGGCAAGATCTAATGTTAAATCGAGAATTATTTTTAACCCATCTTTAAACGTTACTGTTGTTGCGACATGTTCTTTGCTAAAACTTCGTCCTGGTATTTTTCTTTCAAATATTTTAGCCTCACAAGTGGGAATTAAACCATTTATTAAAACCATTAATATTTCACTTACTTGATAACAAGTTTTATATCTACCAATATCATTTTTTGAATAATCTACTTTTTCTTCTATAACACTTTCATCAGCAACTATTCGATAATCATAACTAAATAATTTTCCTAAATTAATATAAATATAACGTACTTTTTCTAAATCAGTTGTATTTTCAGGAATCGATGACATTATAAAATTTATTGAGGGAATAATATTTTGACCAATTTTTAGATTCATAGTTTCACTTCCTAAACATTATAATAATTTTATAATTCTCTTGGCAAATTGCTTTTTCTAACTGCAAATTCTAATAATGTTTCCAAATCATTAAATGGCTTTAATTGATAATCTAGTTCATAAAGCCAATCTAAATATTTTATTTTTTCAGCATTATCTGGTCTACCAAATAAAACCTTTCCAGTATGAAGCCAATAGCCAAATTCTACATTAGTAGTAAATGCTGGCATATCTGGTAGATGTCTTGGTATCCAAAACACTATAACAGTCGCTTCTTTTAAAGCGTTTCTTTCCCACATTGCTTGGTCAACATAATTTTCTTTAGGTTTCCAGGTAGAATATTCAGGAACATATACAATTCCATCAAAACCAAGTTTTTTTAAAATTTTACAAGCTTCAATTCTCCAAGAAATGACATTGCCATCTCGAGGTGTTGGCACTGCGAGAAAGATAGATTTTATTCCTTTTTTAACATCTTCATCTGAATAATTTATTTGCATATTTACTCCTTTTAGTTCTTGTATAAATTGTATCATGTATTTATAATACCATTTGTAAAATATTATTACAATCTAAATGATTTTGTCCAGGAAAAATTATAAACTTTTTTTGATTAAAGAGGTCCGATTTAATTATTATGAAACAACTAATAAGTGGTTGAAACTTTTTAGATAAAAATACAAAATTAGTTTGTTTTATAGCTTAAATAAATTTTTATCAGGTTTGTCTAATTTTACAATTTCATCTGGGGTAAGTAAAGTTTTATTTTTCTGTTTTTCTCTTAAATCACTATTGTATAAATGAACAAAAGTTTTATAGCGATCAATTCCAAAATCTTTAATTAACTTTTTGATTATATCCATATAGCTTTTATCATGCAGGTGTAATGAAAGTCCACTTTTTATGCTCTCTGAAGCTTCCATTACTTCTAATAGTTTTTGTAAAAAAATCTGCATATAGTAATCCTGAACTAACCAAATCTTATTTAACTCCTCATGATCTTGTGTTAATAAATGGAAAAATAAAATTTCAGAAATCTCATATTCTTTGGCAATATTATGAATATTTTGTTTTTGTTCTTCACTTGTCAAAGATGGGCAAAATCCACCGTCTTTTCTTGTTAAACTAAGCACTTCCGGTTTATATCTACCACTAAGCTCTAATTCTTTGTAAATTGCTTCTTGTAAACTTTCTCTAAAGGTTTTAACTGTAAAATTCAAGTGATTTAATTGTTCTTTTTCATAGTCAGTAAGATTCAAAAAAGTTTGCTCTTCGATTAAAAGAATCGCTTCGTTTGATAAAATAACATTACCACGTAAAGCTGTATCGGTAGGAGTCAAGGAAACAACTTGTTCAATATGAGAAGCTAGAGGCTCTATAATACCACATTTTTTATTTGAAAAAATATTGTTTCCAAATCCATGTTCATTGTCATCTGGGCAAATTCCATTTAAAGAAAATAAAACATAAGAATTATAATCAGAAATGTAAGGAAGATAAGTAAGAAGTATTTGTTGATATGTTCTTTGATAATCTTGATCATCTATTTTGGTCCAATCAAATTCAGGACGAATACCAAGTTCTAATAATAAATCATTCATCATGGTTGAAAATTCTGCTCCAACATTTTTACATAAATAAAAGGAATGACTAATTGGTTTAACTACTCCATCAAAAGGAATAACATTTGTTGCTCGAATAAGTGCAACATTGTAAATATTCATAATATCACTCTTTTCTTACCAATTAATCGCTGCATTGATGCAATTGCATGTTCATGAGCTAATTTTCCGATATGACTACGGCAATATTTTTCTAATACATAAACATCATATTCATTTTCAAATAAATCAAGGGCTGTTTTAAAAACACAAGCGTCAGTATCAATACCGCATAAATAAATTTGCTCTATATGATTCTCCATTAGATAATTTTTAAATTCAGGATTATAGGCGGTATAAACATTTTTTTCAAAAATAGGAAAATCTCCACTATTCATCATCAGTTTTTGGTCTTCTTCTTTAATGCATCCTAAATAACCTAACTCACGAGCAAAAAGGCCATTTTCAGAATTTTTATATTTTGTAAAAGCAACAAAATCAAATTTTTTATATTCAATTAAATCTGCAATTTTGGAAATGACATCTTCTGTATATTCATTAATAAAATTTTTTTGAACATCAATAACTAGCAGTAAATTTTTCATGGTATACCTCCAAAAAATTCTTATTATTAAGACAAGTTTAATATGATTAGAAGTAAATTACAATTCTATTCCGAGTTTTTTACAAATAGTTGACAACAATTATCTGATTTCACAATTCTTTTATCTACTGATTTTAGAGCATAATTGGAAGTATTAGTGGTTCTTCTACTGACACGCTTACATAATATCTTTCCGTAGTTCTTCTTATAACTGTGCTTTTTATATTTATAGTATTTATTGTATTAATAATATTATAAAGATTGTTATTTTGTTGACAAATTGTGGACATGTCTACATTCTATTTACTAGATATTAGTGTATCATATGTAATTATTTAAACAATATAATACTTTTTATAAATTACTATTTTTGATATTTTTATAATTAAAATAAAAATGCCTGAGGGACAGAGTACTTAACATACGTTTAGCTTTTAGCTACCTACCTCAGGTCTTGTAAGAACATTCTAACATAAATCACGGTTAATGTAAATTAACTATATTATATCATAATTATTAATCAAAACAATTTATTTTTTCACCTTTTGATATATAAATAAATTAAGATAATTTTTCTAACTTATGATAATTTTTTATTCTTTTTTACTATAGCAAACGGAGCAAACAAAAAAAAGTGTCCACAAATTATGTGGACAAAACAGATTTTTTAATAATTTTGTTACCTTTTTGAATTTTTATTTTTTGTAAAACCCTTATAAAGTAAACCTTTATGCATTTTTTCCGCAGCAATTTTTATACTTTTTTCCACTCCCACATGGACATGGATCATTTCTACCAACTTTTACACTAACTCTTTTTGGTTGAGCTTTTAATTTTTCTTTACCATCATTGGCGTGTCCTTGTAATGTTTGTTTTCTTTCGATATTTTGTTTTACTTCAGCTTTAAGCAAGAATAAAGCGATATCGTTATCAATCTTATTTAAAAGATTTTCAAACATTTCGAAACCTTCCATAGTATAAACTTGTGCTGGATTAGATTGTGCATATCCCCGAAGGGCAACTCCTTCTTTTAAATGTTCCATAGCACTCATGTGTTCAACCCAGTTTGAATCGATAACGCGAAGAGATATTGCTTTCTCAAACTCATTCATAAGAGGAGAAGAAATCATCTTCTTCTCATAATCTTTAATTACTAAATCAAAAATGTAATCAACCATTTCTTGGTCAGATAGATTTTCAACATCTTTAATATCAAGATTTTGATTTTTTAAGAAATTAGTATTGACATATTCTACTATTTCAGACTTGTCATTTTCTGTTAAATAGTTTTCTGGAGGAATATGACTTTCTACTAGATTTCTAATTGTATTTCTAAATGTTTCAATTATTTTATCATGAATAGAATCTTCATCTAAAATTTCATTACGACGAGCATAAATTATTTCTCTTTGTTCATTTAAAACATTATCATAATCAAGCAAACTCTTACGATGATCGTAGTTATTACCTTCAACTTTCTTTTGAGCTGATTCAATTGATTTTGTTAAAGATTTAGAACGAATAGCTTGAGTATCATCCAAGCCAAGGCTTACTAACATATTTTTAATTCGATCAGTACCAAAACGGCGCATTAAATCGTCATCGAATGAGACAAAGAATTGAGAAGTACCAGGGTCTCCTTGACGACCAGCCCGACCACGTAATTGGTTATCGATACGACGAGATTCATGTCTTTCAGTACCGATTACATAAAGGCCTCCAAGTTCACGAACGCCTTCACCTAATTTAATATCGGTTCCACGTCCAGCCATATTAGTTGCAAGAGTAATAGCACCCTTTTCACCGGCATGAGCAATAATTTCGGCTTCACGTTCATGGTTTTTAGCATTTAATACTTCATGAGGCAAATTATTTTTCTTTAAAAGTTTACTCAATTCTTCATTGGCTTCAACGGAGATTGTCCCAATTAGAATCGGCTCACCTTTTTCATGAATTTCTTTAACACAATTTATGATTGCTTTATATTTTCCGGCCTTAGTAGAATAAACTAAGTCTGGAAGATCTTCTCTTATAACAGGTTTATTTGTAGGAATTCTTATAACGTACATGTTATAAATGTTTCTAAATTCTTCTTCTTCAGTTTTAGCAGTACCAGTCATACCAGCAAGTTTATTGTACATTCGAAATAAATTTTGGAAAGTAATTGTAGCCATTGTTTTAGTTTCGGTATTAATTGTAACGCCTTCCTTAGCTTCAATTGCTTGATGTAATCCTTCCGAATATTGTCTTCCATGCATCAACCTACCTGTAAATTGGTCAACAATTACAACTGCATCATTTTCTACAACATAATCAATATCCTTTTTAAATCCATAATTAGCTTTTAAGGCTTGATTTAAATGATGAACTAAAGCAGTATTGTCAAGGTCGTATAAATTTTTAATATTTAGTATTTTTTCAACCTTTTTACTTCCTTCGGCAGTTAAAGAAACATTCTTAGTCTTTAAATCAATAGTATAGTCCTCATCTTCTTTTAGTTTCTTAGCAACACGGTCAGCATCGATATATAAATTGTTTGAATTAAATCTACCACCACTTATAATTAATGGGGTTCTAGCTTCATCAATTAAAATAGAGTCAACTTCATCGATAATACAGAAGTTAAGTCCACGTTGAACGCGATTTTCCTTGCGTACTGCCATGTTATCACGTAGATAATCAAAGCCTATTTCATTATTTGTTGAATAAGTTATATCAGCATTATAGGCATCTTGTTTTTCTTTAGGATTAAGTTCACGTAAATTTACACCAACTGTTAGTCCTAACAAATCATAAATAGGTTTCATCCATTCGGCATTACGACTTGATAGGTATTCGTTTGTTGTTACTACATGAACACCTTTGCCAGATAAAGCATTAAGATAAGCCGGCAAGACAGTAGTAAGAGTTTTACCTTCTCCAGTTTTCATTTCAGCAATATTTCCAAAGTGAATTGCTAAACCACCTAAAATTTGAACATGGAAAGGCTTTTCCCCAATTGCCCGATAAGCCGCTTCTCTTGCTACTGCAAAAGCAGGAACGATAATATCATCTAATTCTTTACCTGTTTCAAGTTCGGCTTTAAATTCAATAGTTTTTTCTTTTAATTCTTCATCAGTTAATTTTTGTATTTCTGGTTCCATTGCTTCGATTTCTTTAGCAATGTCTTCAAAACGACATAATTCTTTATATTCACTGTCTAATAATTTTTTTAAAAATTTCATTTTCCACCTCGATTATTATTATATCATGTTAAATCTAAAAGAAAAAGGAATTTAAGGTATTTATGCTTCTTTTAATGAATTTTATCTAATCCTTTGCAATTTTGGTTCATTTTGCATATTAGCATTCACTATATTTAATAATTCATTAGCATAAATTGGTGTACTTAAAGCACCATGGCAAGAAGAAATTATTTTGGAAGCAGAATGTTCAAACGGATAATAACTTTCTATTTTTTGTTGTGACTCTAAAGAAACCATACCATCGGATTTACCCGCAAATAAAGTATCATTTAAAATACATAAACCTAAAGCCACAAGATTACCAGATTTTAAAGAATTTTTAAGTGTTGTATCATCAATTGCTGTACAAATATTTTCATAGTGTCTAACGTTGGTTATACTGCTTAAATTAGTATCAGAAAAAATATTTTGTAAAAATGTTGGGTCATAATTTGCTTTTAGATAATCTGGAACATAGTGTGGCACAGCTATATCTAAATCCATATGAGAATTACTCATGATAGAATAATACAGTTTCATGAAAGCTGCAGTTATTTTATCAGCTAGAGCACTTTCGCCAATTTTACTAGAAATAATATTTTTAACTTCACTTTCTAAAAGCAATGGTGAAGCCATAATTGTACCTGTATAAGGCGAAGATACACTATATACCCTAGCTTTCAATTTACTAAAAGGGCTTTTTAAATATTTCAACATATCAAAAGACATAACACCACATTTGGACAAACCAATAACGTTTACAGTTTTCGTTGTTGACTTGCGAGATAAAAAGTCAATATAACTAGCAAGAACCTTACTTTCTTCTGCTAAAGGTGCATCATTATCCACTAATAATAGTTCTATTTTATAATTTTCTTTTTTACTTTCAAAATAACTAAGTATGTTAGCTATACCAGCACGATTTTCTCTAATATGTGACGAATCTTTTGTATGATTTTCTACTCGGCAGCCATCTGCTAATAAAATATAATTAATTTGACTACTTTCATCATGTCTAATAAGACCATATTCAGCGATAGATAAAGCCCTTTTTTTATCTTCATCATTTACTTTATTATTCCAGGAATTACTTTTTAAATCCCATTTTTTTATTACTTTTATTGTACCCATAAACACCCCTTCTTTTGCGGAAGATATTATATCACATTTTTACTTAGATAACAAATAAAAACCAGAAAAATCTGGTTTTAATAAGACAAACTATAATAATTATTTAACGTTAATAATTCCGTAACTTCCATCTTTGCGTTTATACAAAACGGAAACACAGTCTTCATCAATGTTTTTAAATACGAAGAAATCGTGATTTAGCAATTCAATTTGGATAATTGCTTCTTCTTCGTCCATTGGTTTCATGTCAATATTTTTTCTCTTAACAATTTTAGAGTCAGACAACTCGTCTTCCAAGGCTTCAAAATCAAAACTCATTTCAAATTTAGGAATTCCGCGATATTTCTTATCTAAACGATCTTTATTTTTACGAATTTGTCCTTCAAGTTTATCTACAACTAAATCTGTAGCTGCATAAAGGTCTTGATGTCTTTCTTCAGCTCTCAAAGTAAATCTGGAAGTTGGGACTGTTACTTCAATACTTTGTTCTTGGTTTTTCACCTTAATTAGAACCTTACATTCAATGTCCTTAGGATTTTCAAAATACTTATCAAGCCGTCCTAATTTTTCGCTGATATAATCTTTAATAGATTTTGTGATCGTTATTTTATCACCGCGAATACTTATTTTCAAAATATATCACCTCTATTAATACTATACCATAAATTAACTAAAAAAACTATATAATAAACTATATATACATAATCTTAGTGTTAAGTTTTAGAATAATAAGCAAAAATAAAACCAGAATGTACTATCTCTGGTATATTTTATAAAGCATTAACCAACAGTGGTCATTTGTTCTTCAACAACATCAACTGCTTGTAACCCTTTAGCAGTTTCAATTAATTTGAAATTAACTAAAGAGCCTTCGCTTAAGGTTTTGTAGCCATCTTTTTGGATAGCTGAGTAATGAACAAAAATATCAGATAGTTGATCGTATTCAATGAATCCATATCCTTTTTCATTGTTAAACCATTTAACTCGGCCTTGCATCATAACACACTCACTCCTTCCTTCTTCTCTTTTACTTTAACATATAAACTATGCATAAGCAACGATTTTAGTACGACAAAGTTCGACATTATCGCTTGCTTAAACTTATAATATCAGCATTTTTTAACTTTGGGTTGATTAATGTTTAAAATAGAGAGTTTTTTGCTTAAAAAGTTTATTTTTTGATATCATATCGATATTTTTTAGATAGCAATTCTATTTTTGTACCATTATCTAAAACAAAATAATTTTGAGCCCAATTAAATTTTTGAACTCGACATATATTTAAAAGACAAGCACGATGTACTTTTTTAAAACGACTATCTAGTAAATCTTTCATTTCATTTAAAGATACTCCCAGAGAATAGTTATTATTATCAGTTACAATTACAGATTTTCTTTCTACTGTGTCACGATAAATATATAAAATGCTATCATAGTAAATACGGAGACTAAATTTGCGATTTTGATATAAAAATACATTGCCTATATAGTAATTATCCAATATTTCTTTTATATCCAAAAGAATTTTTTGAGGGTGTCCATAGATACTTGGAATGAAATCAAAAATATTTTTAATCCATTTTTTATAAATGTTTCCTAATAGTATCAATTCGCTGTGATAGTCTTTCTGACGAATATGAGATGCTAAATTATTTTTGTTATTTACTAGATATATTTTTTTACTTTCAACATCATTAATTGTATTTTCTAATTCAGCATTATAGGATTTATACCATTGAACAACTAATTTTTTCGAATACAAAAAGTCTAACTTGCATATTATATTTTTTAAAGTTAGATAATTTCTTTCATCGTTGTCAACTAATATTATTTTTATCACTTAGATTAAGTATACGCCTTAAAAAAATTCTATGCAAACCTTTTCTTTGAAGTTTACATAGAATGAACACTTTCTAATAAATATAGTTCATGATTTTTGTAAATATATGTTTTATTTTGATATTCTTTCTCAAATAAAGTAAATATATCCTTTATACTTTCTCCTTTACCAATTAAATATAGCTCACGATTTTTTATTTTTATTTTGATATACTTTAATAACTCTTGTATGTTTTCAAAAAAGTTACTAGGAATAAAATAGCTTTTTATCTTTTTATATTCATCAATATAACTTAAAAACAAATAATTATCGTAAGTATTTAAATAGGCATTTTGCATATTTAATTTATACCGTTTTGTTTCATTTTCAAATACTATTTTACGATAGTTAAATTTTTCCATTATTTGTTTTAAAAAGGCAATGTCTGCTGGATTATATAAAGGATTTATAATTATTTTAATAGTATCACCAAATAAATTGTTATTTAAATGATTATCATTTAATAATTTATTATATTCTTTTATAAATCTAGATATATTATATATTCGGCCATTACGTATAATGTTTTTATTAATTTTATATCTAATAATATTTAACTTTTTTCTATTTTTTAAATAAATAATATCATCGGTCATGTAAAGTAAATTGTTTATTTTCATTATTACCTCTTTTATATTTTTCTTTAGTAGCTTCACCACCACGAATATGTTTTGTTTCTTCATGATTTTTAAATATATCATTTATTTGATTAGCTAAAGTTTTATCAATTTCTTTTAGTCTTTGATTTAAATCAGTATGAACTGTACTTTTACTAACATCAAAAACTTTAGCTGTACTACGAATTGTATCCTTCGTTTGCAAAATATGATTTGCTTCATTTAATACCCTTTTTTTAATAATTTCATTCATAACCAAACAACCCCTTAATAAATTATATTATTAAGGGATTGTCTTTATGTATTATTGTAACTTGGTTATATCCATTGAGTAAAATTCTTCTGGATCGATTGCATTGCCATTATAGTATACTTCAAATAATAAGCAATTGTCTTTTTCGTCATCAAGTAAGTTATCCCCACTTTTACCTATAATCGTACCACCAGTAATAACATCATCTTTAGCAACAGCTATTTCTCCTAAACTATAATAGACTGTTTTTAAATTAGGATTGTGTGTAATTTCTACAACATTACCTAAAATTTCGTCTTTACTAACATTAGTAACTGTGCCGTCATAGACATTAATTATATCGAAAGTTTCATCAGCAGAATATAAAATACCACTATTTTGTAAATATGTTTGTTCATAATATACTAAAGAATTTTGTTGTGTTTTTTCATCATCTTCCTTACTATAGTATGATTTACTAACGCTAACTTTTTCAGATGTAAATGGTTTTACTATCTTGCTTTCTTTAACTTCTTCTTCGTTTTTAATAACTGGGGTTGCATCTTCTTCTTGCAAAGCATTTACTGACAAGTCTTCATCATAATTAATTTGACTTTGAAGGGTATTACCTAAAAATGAAATACTTATAAATAATACTCCAATTACAAGAATGTAGACTGTTGGCAAAACAAATCCTTTTAATTTTCTTTTCTTCATAATTCACCATCCTAATTAAAGTATGAGAATTATTTTGACATTTTATACATTTATTTCAACAATATCGATGTCTTTATAATAGTATTTTAAAATTTCTTCATAGGATGAACCATTTTTGGCCATTTCATTAGCACCATATTGACTCATACCTACACCATGTCCATAGCCTTTAGTAGTAATTGTAATGTCATTTTCTATACTAATTGTAAAGTCGGTTGAACGTAATCCTAAAAGGGAGCGAAAAGTTGTGCCTTTAAATTCTTGATTATTTATTGTGATAGTATTAACACGATTGGTGGAACTGCGCGCAATGTCGTTGATGACGATAGATGAGCAATCGATATTTAATTTTTCACAAAATTCTTTTTGAGAAAACGTGGTTGTTACAGAAAAATTCTTAACGTTTTCATCCCAAGGAGAAGCAACACTTACTAAATAATCACGAGATTCTCCAAAAACTAAAGATACATCTTCGGTAGCGCCATTACTCATAGCAAAATAATAAGCACTGATAACTTCTCCATCATATTCCATAACTAAGTTTTTAGTAGCTTCGACAGCTTCTTTTATTTTGGTATAGTAAAAAGTAAAGTCGTCTTGCCATTTTTCTTGCATTTGTTCTTCAGTAATGTATACTTGATTAGTTACATCTGTTACTAAATCATAACTGGTTGTGGCAGATTTTATTTTAGATATAGCATAACTACGAGCAGCAATGGCTTGGGCTTTTAGAGCTTCTTCAGCAAATGATGCTGGCATTTCACCTGCTACTACTCCAATAACATATTCTTCTAAATCTAGATTTTGTTCTTCTTTGGTTTGATTATCTTTAATCGTTACGTCAATCTTATCAGCATTAAAATAAGCAGTCTCTTTTTTATTAGGACTGCTTATTATGGCTATAATACTTAAAATAATTATGACAATAATTAAATATTTATTTTTCATAGTTGACCTCAATAATTATATGCTTTTTAGGATAAAACATTACTAATTAACAAAAGCAACAACAAAATTAGTTAAAAGATACCCTAAAGCTAAACTCAAGATTACTACTAAAACACGAGCTTCAATTAACTTATCTTTTTTGATAATGGCATTAAAATTTACTCCAGATAAAGCGAAGGCTGCGACAAAAGTAAAAACAATATAAAGCACAATCTTATAATCCATGATATTCTCCATTTTCAATTTGCTCTACTTTAGTGATTCTTCGTAAATGTCTATCTTCACTTGGATTTTTGGTAGCAATGAACGTATCTATTATTTTATAAACTTCTTCTAAACTTAAATTGATACCAAAGGCAATTATATTAGCACCATTGTGATTTTTGGCAGTAAATGCATCATTTTCATCAAAAACTCTAGCACATCGTATTCCTTTAACTTTGTTAGCAGCAATACTCATGCCAATTCCCGAACCACAGACTAGAATGCCTAATGAATTTTTGTTTTGTAAAACCTTTTGGCAAATATCATAAGCAAAATCTGGATAATCATCATAAGGATCATTAGGTAATAATGATGATTCAGCATCTATGCCATTGCTTTTTAAATAATTTAATATGACATCTTTTAATTTTAATCCTTGATGGTCTACACCTAAATATATTTTTATAATTTATCACTCCCTACAATAATTATACTAAAAGAAATAGAAAAAAACAAAAATATTACTACTTTTGTTCTTTATCTAAACCAAATTTCTTATTAAATTTTTCAATATTTCCAGTTTTTTTAGCCTTTCCTTGTGTTCCTGTATAGAAAGGATGGCATTCACTACAAATTTCAACATCGATTTTGTCTTTAGTTGAACGAGTAGTAAATGTAGCACCACAAGCACAAGTTACTACGGCATCTTTAACTTCTGGATGGATATTTGCTTTCATATTCTCTCCTTCCGCCATGCCAAATTCATGGCATAGTAATCATTTGCTTTTAATATTATACCATACTTTTTAATTATGGCAAGAAAAATGCTCTTCCATTTTTTATTTTATTAATATTATTTAACAATAAATCTGTCAATTGCTCTAGTTTTTATTAATCCTTTTTCAGCTTCTTCTAAAGTAACATAATTAGCTATTGCATTATAAAGCTTATTAAAGATGATATTTCCATATCTATTATCTTTTTTTATCATTTCTAATATCTTTTGTTTTTGAGCGAAAGTTAAATATCCCCATATCATTTCCTCAGCATTTTTAGCAATATATTCCATAGATTCTTCAATTGGTTCGTTACCCAAAATTAAAGCATCGGCTTTTTCATCGGCGTTTAACCAAAAAAGATTAATTTCTTTATTGTCTATTTCTTTACTTTGTCGTGCAATTTGGGCATCGTAAAATTCTACTGCTTTATAAATTGCTTGAGCAGAATTTTTACCAATTCCACGAATATTTGTTATAGCATTATTGCCTCTAGAATCTATATGAGAAAGTAGATGTTTGATGGAAGCAATATCCAAACTTTCTAATCTTGTTTCTAGTATATTGCAACTAGGAACTAATGGGTTTGATATTAATAATTGTTCTCCGGTAATTTCTCTATCTGTTTTTCTGGGATATTCATCTTCATAATTTTCAAAATTGAAAATTTGCAAATCATTATTTTTAGAATTTAATTGAGCTAATTTTTTCGTTATTCTAGACAAAGCAGTTGATAAATAATCATTATTTATTCCATGTTCTTCTAAAATTTCCTTTAATTTTCCAAAGTCTTTAACATTATATTTTTTAATTATTTTATATGCTTCAGTTGCTGCGTTGTTTTGATTATGCATTTGCCAAAACAAATCTTTCATTAATTCATTTATTGAAATATGTTCTAATTTGATCATGATTTCCCCCTTAAATTGTCTGATATTATATCATAAACAATTTATTTGTCAAATTTTATTTATGTTAAATTTTAATAAAATATTAATGATTCGTACTGACAATGTTTATCAACTATATTTATTTTTAAATCTCCATGATACTTTTTACCATTTATGTTTGCTGTTATTTTAGCAGTATAACTATCATCTTTTTTAAAAATTCTATCTATAGTATATTTAATATTATTTTTGATAGCATTATTTAATATCGGATAAAGAATTTTATAATTATTATCAATATAATAATCAATTATTTCTAATTCTTCGGCATTATAAGTATTTAATATATCAACAGTGTATATATCTTTTATAGAAGTTAGTTCAGACAAATTAATAAAATAATTTTTATAAGTATTCCATTCTTCTTCGTTGATCACTTTATAGTTTAATTCATTATTATAAAAAACAAGTGGATAATTTTTTTCGTATAGACAATCCATAATTATTGGGGCATAGAAATCAAAGAAATTGTCATTTGAATTTATGTCATATCCAACATCTGTTCCCAAAGTATTACAAGCCATATTTGTACTTTTTTTGGTGTTATTAATATACGAAAAAATCGTTGTTAGATTTTCTTCGATTACAGCAATATTTTTATCTGGTTCTATTGTAGAGTT
>CALVVJ010000027.1 GCA_944363835.1 uncultured Bacilli bacterium
ATCCCTTGAGCAAAGTTTTCTTCAGTAGCATAGATATTTATCATTTCTCCGAAAGAAAATGATAAGTTATCTGTTGTACCAGTTATTACATCGGTATCAATGTTCCCAGAGCCTCCACTTTGAGCAGTAAAATAAGCATATGTTGCCCCGAGAGTTACTGCGATTAATGTTATTGCTCCAATCACCATAAATACTATATTTTTTTTATTATTCATTACTACACCTAACTTTCATTCATATATATGACATATCCTCATATACTATAAACATAATTATACTCCGAGTATTTCCACAAATCAAGAATTAATCGTGGAAATTTGCGACAATTGTAATAGGTGATAAATAATGATTGGTAAAATACTAAAAACAATGTGAAGAGAATCCAATTTAACTCAAGAAGATTTAGCAAAATGACATACATTGGAAGAAGTACTTTAAGTGATTACGAAAGAGAAAAAACTGACATTAATTTTGAGAATATTGAAAAAATAGCTGAAGCATGCAATTATGATGTCTTATTTGTAAGTAAAAAAGATAGTAACCATATACTATCTTCTAAGAATATTGATAGAAAGGAAATATAGCCTTTCTTTTTTTGTTTTAGAAATTTGCTAAAAAATTTTTCCTTATACACATTATCTTTACTCAATCCGATAAGGATCTGATTGAGTACCAGTTCCTCCGGATAAAATTACATCAGAGTTTAAATAGAAACATGGCCGAACTGCTTGAGCATATTCAGGAGTACCAAAAGCATCACCAATTCTGATATAACCTCCATTCCAAGTAACATATAATACATACTCATGTCTACCGGAAGTAAAACTGTAAGAAATTGTCCATTCATCTATCCCCATAAACATCCAATTGTTTGGAGCCCCACCATAATAGTCACTCAAATCTGTTGTCCAATAACTATTACTGGTCGCATATCCAAAATCACTGGCATACATTAATCCTATTTTAGTAGTATATATTTCTCCATTAATTTCACTATCAAATGCTTCTTTGGAAGTCGCGCTTGCTGTAACAGATCCGCTTACATACCATTCGTGATTTGCAATTTTATTTTGCCATTTTTCAGAAAAATTATTTAAAAATATAGTGTTAAAATTTACAGTATTTAGCACACTTGTCCTCCATGTATTATCATCATTGGTATGCCAATAATATCTATTTATAATACTATGAGTCCCCGGATAATTACTCCTTGCATCAAATGTAACACTTGCATACGCTCCATCCGTTCCTAGCAAATCACTATTTGCATAATCATATTTAATTAGTTTTATTTGATTACCAAACACTCCAATAATTCTGTATAGATTGTCACTTGGACATGTTACATCATCGCTTCCAAAACATACAAAGTTATTTATTGTATCCCTAGCACCGGCATATCTATAAGAATTATCTCCTGCTTCTTGATTTGCATTTTCATAATTTCCTTGTCCATCATGCAAATATATTCCCTCTGCACCATCACCAGCAATAGAATTAAACTCTTTTATACAGTTTGCTAAATTCACACCGTTCACACATATATCGGTTATTTTGGGAGGTACATATATATCAAAATACACATAACATTTGTCTGATACATTAGCTTGTAATAAAACCTTTTTATTTTCATCATCCCATGTTAGTGTACTCCCATTTTCGCACTTAGATAATCTTTCATTAAAAACATATCCATCCTGTGGCCATGAAGTATCACTAGACACTTGATATTCTCCAGTATCAGGTCCTGTCTCATACATCATAGTTAAAGTATTAGAATTAACTAAAGTATCATTATTTTTGTTTAAAACAACAGTTTTATTAGGTATATAACCATAAAAATAAAAAATAATTATTAACAATAAAACTCCAATTAAAATAGTAATACTCACTTTTTTAATAGCCATACCTATCACTCCATAACTTATTTTATGTTATCTAAATATATTATAACTTATTTCAAGTTATATTGCAATAACTTATTTTAAGTTGTGATATTGTCTTTCTAGGTGATAATATGAATAGATTAAAAGAATTAAGAGAAGACAAAGATTTATATCAAAAGCACATTGCTGAATATTTAAATATGTCCCAAACTGGTTACTCGCAATATGAAACAGAAACCAATGACATTCCCACAGAAGTATTAAAAAAACTAGCATCATTTTATGATACTAGTATCGATTATTTACTCTATGAAACAGATGAAAGAAAACGGTATCCTAAATCAGTAATGAAAAATACTCATGAAAAGTAAATTCATGAGTATTTTTTAATCTTCTCTATCGATATTAGCAAATAAATCATCATCAAAAAATTCTTTTAAAGAAATATCTAATCCATCACAAATTCGTACTATTGTAAGAATTTTCGGATTACTCGAATTTCCATCAATTATATTTTGAACAGTACTTTGAGTAAGACAACAAAGCACCGCCAGTTTATTAATTGATATCTTTCTTTCTTGGCATATCTTAATTAATTTTTTAGCAATAGCATCATTTATTTTCATTTCAACCACTCATTACTATAGTGTAACAATAAGTGGTTAATTATCCCTAACCGTGCATGGTTAATTTATGTTAAAAAAAGAACACTTTACAGTGTTCCATTATTAATTATTTTCTTTTAGTATTTCTAAAGCTTTATGCATTCTTAAATCGTATTCGATAACATCCATTGAACCATAAATCTTAACAAGTTCTTCTTTAGATACTCCAAATTGAGAAGCCATTTCATCTGCTCTTTTTTCAATTTCTTCTTCTGTAAACTTTAGATTTTCTGCATCAGCTATGCCTTCAAGTAAATAACGATATTTTACTCTCTTTTCAGCTTCTGGAGCCATCATCTTATGCAAATCTTCTTCCTTAGTACCAGTTATTTTATAATAATCATTAATATTCATACCTTGCATTTGTAATTGATTTGCATATTGATCAATCATTCTATGAACTTCATCATCGATTATTTCTTCATTGATATCTACTTTCATGTTTTTAGCAGCAGCTTCTAAGCATCTATCGACAAATTCATCATCTGCTTGATGTTCTTTTTGATGTTTAATTTCTTCTTTGATTTTTTCTTTTAGTTCTGCTTCTGTTTTAACATCATCATAACCAAGATCTTTAAAGAAATCTTCATTGACATCAGGTAACACCCGCATTTTAACTTCATTAACTTTTACTTTAAAAGTTACATCTTTACCTTTTAAATCTTCCATATAATTTTCTGGAAACTTTAATTCTAAAGTCTTTTCTTCACCAGCTTTAAGACCAATTAAGCCTTCTTCAAAGCCAGGAATAAATGAATGGCTTCCAATTTCAAGTGGGAAGTTTTCTCCCTTGCCGCCTTCAAGTTCTTTACCATCAACATAACCAGTAAAATCAATAACAGCAGTATCTCCTTCAGTTACTTCGCCATCTTCTTTTACAACTACATCTGCTAAGTGTTCTCTTAAGTGATCGATTTCATGTTTAATTTCATCTTCACTTACAGTTACTTTATCTTTCTTAACTTTTAAGTTTTTATATTCTCCTAAAGTTACTTCTGGTTTAGTAATAATAGTAAATTTAAATATTACATTACTATCACTTATTCCAGTTACATCTACTTTTGGTTCTGCAACAGGTACTAGTTTATTTTCTTCTATTGCCTTTTTATAAGCTACACTAATACTTGCATCAACAGCATCCATATATAAAGATTCTATTCCAAAATGTTTTAAATAAACTTCTTTTGGAGCAGCACCCTTACGAAATCCATCAATCTTAGTTTCTTTATTCTTCTTTTTGAATGTCGCATCCAAAGCAGACTTCCATTCCTTATCTAATTTAATTTCAATTTCATGTACATTTTTCTTCATAAATAATCCTTCCTTCAAGCAATTATTATTATATTATAAATATCTAAAATAAGCAATTTATTTTGCAAATTTCCCGTTTTTTATAGCTTCTTTAATCCCATAAACCATTGTAATACGTGTAGGAATAATATATTTAACTCCTAGTGCGTCCACTAAAGCCTTAACACAAATCCGCATCCCTCGGGCTCCGCGCCACCAACCTTCATTATTAGTGCGCTTGCATATTTCATCTAAAGACTTATTATAGAAAAAATCTCTATCTAGTTTATCCATAGTAACTGTATCGATCATATATGGTTCCAATTCATCACTCCATAAGTTATTTTTACTAACCGGATAGTCTAATTCTTCATAGAAGTATATATAATCCCCTCCTGCTAGAATTAAAACATCCGCCTTATTTTTAGGCATATCTATCCCTGCTAGAGTTTCCTTTATCATTTTATCATAATTAGTTTTAGCATAATCTTCTCTTAAATCCGGATAATTATCCGATACATCCATAGCCCCAAATGAATAATTAACAGATTCAATTATCTTGCCATCGTTTACTATTGATAATTCCGTAGAACCACCACCACCAATCATGACTGCCACATTTTCATTATAAAGCGCTTTACTTATCGCGCCATAAACAGTATATTCATTTTCTTCTTCTGGTGTTACAATACAAAAATCATACCCTGTTTTGTCTTTAAATTCCTTTAACCACTTATTTTTATCCTCATCACTCAAATTTCTAAATATACTAGTTCCAAAGACAAACATATTATCATTATCTATCTTCTTAATAAAATCAAATAACATTTTCTTATCATCATCATTTATTTTATTTTCTTTTTTATAATGATTTTTAAATTCGATAGTTTTAAATCCTAAATCTTTAACTTCATCAGTCCTACAAAGATAAGCTTTAGTATTTGTACTACCAACTTCAATTATTACAAAGTCTTGCATACACATCCTCCGATAGTATTATATCACACTAAAGAAAAAAACTAACCATCAAGTTAGTTTTAAGCAATTTTTTCTATCTTAATATTATAACCACCATTAGGACTAGCAACTTCTACAACATCACCAATCTTATGTTTAAGTAATGCTATACCTAACGGAGATTCATTAGAAATCTTATTTTCAAATGGATCTGCTTCCATTGAACCAACTAATTTATATTCTTCAGTTTCTCCATCATCATAAGAAATAGTAACAGTTGAACCTAAATTGACAATATTCTTATCCGTATTATCGATTATTTCCGCATGTTCTAGTTTGTATTCCAATTCTTGAATTTTAGCTTCAACTATTGCTTGTTCATTTCTAGCAGCATCATAATCGGCATTTTCTGATAAGTCACCTTGAGCTCTAGCTTCTTTAATTGCTTCAATTATCTCTAAACGACGAACATTTTTAAGTTCATTTAACTCTGTTTCCGCTTCCAAATAACCTTCAGCAGTCATAATAAATTTATCATTTTTCATAATAATTATCTCCTTTTTATTTCATTATCAGTTCATAATATTACACTATAAATTCACTTTTGTCAAATACTTTTAAACGCATCATACTATTTTTTTCAATTTTTCTCTCTACTGGTAATTTTACGATATTTTTAGGATGCCTTGAAACCGTAATTTCTTCATCCAAATCATTATATATTGTATTAATTCTATATGTAAAAGTTTCCATATTTGGTCCAAAAAATTCAACTTCATCACCAATTTTAAAATAATTTCGCGATTCTAATATAACCATTTTATTTTTTGCATCATACTCAAGCACTAAACCTAAGAAATCTTGATTAGATACCTCTATTCTACCATTAAAGTATTGTTCATCTACTCCTGGAAGTTTATCATAAAATTGAGGTACTGATTCCCGATTAGCACATCTATTAAGTATATTTAAATAATATTTTTCTAATTCTGGAGTAAGCGTATCATTTAAAGCCGCATCGATCATTTTCCGATAACAACTAATGACTGTTGCTACATAATAAATTGAGCGCATTCTTCCTTCAATTTTAAATGAATCTATTCCCAAAGCAATTTCATCCTTGATAAAAGGAATCATATTTAAATCTTTAGGCATGATGGTTAAATTTGGTTTATCCTTAACATAAAAATCCCACCGACATATTTGGGCACAACCACCACGATTAGAATCCCTCAATGTAATGTAATTAGATAGCACACATTTGCCACTAAAAGATGTACACATTGCTCCATGAATAAAAGTTTCGACTTCGATACCTGTATCTTTAATTTTCTTTACTTCTTCTCGCGCCGCTTCTCTAGCTAAAACAACTCGTGTAACTCCAAGGCTTCGCCAAAACTTGAGTGCTCTTGTATTAAGTAAACTTGCTTGAGTTGAAAGACAAACACTAAAATGTAACTCAAGTTCTAAAACTTTTTTGATAACGACAATATCACTAGCAATAATTCCATCGACATTAATGCTATCCAAATATTTTAAATATTCTTCTAACCCATCTAAATCTTTATCATGAAAAACAATATTGACAGTAACATAAACTTTCTTTCCTAAACCATGAGCATAATCCGTAGCTTTTTTAATATCTTCCCAAGAAAAATTCTTAGCATTAGCTCGTAAACTAAAATCCTGGCCCCCGAAATAAACGGCATCAGCCCCATAAAGAAAAGCAAACTCTAATTTTTCAAAATCTCCCGCTGGAGCTAATAACTCAGGCATCTAAATCACCTACTTTATAAACTGTTGCTCGATGCAAAAACAAAGAATCGCTCAAATTATCTGGCATAGTACCATACTTCACCACATCCATTATTTTAGCATCATCTAATAATACTGGATCATACCAAAAATATAAGACGTTTTGCAAACTCAAAAGTTCTAAGGCGTTATAATACTTGCTCGCATAAAATTTCGTACCATATGCATTCTCCACAATTTTAAAACCTTTATCTTCAATATTAGCACTCATAACATTTTCTTTATTTAATTTATAATATTCTTGATAATTGGTTAAAAGTAGTCTTCTTGAATACATCAAAGTCTTAAGCCCAAAGACATTAACTACTAATGGCTTATTAGCATTGCTAACAATATTCACAATTTCATCTTTAGTTAAATCATTAGAAACTACAACACTATCAACATATTCTAAATAATAATTGATAGACTCGGTATTTGTTGCTAAATGATCGAGCAACAATATCTTCTGCATATCCTTATCTTTGACTAAATCTATAATCCCCAAATCATCAAAAACTATACCTTTAAAATCATTATTTTTTAAAATACAATCTAATTCATCCAAATCGTTATCATCTAAAATACGATTAACTAAAACTAAACCATCTACTTTATCAGCTGCAAATTCCAAAGGATAACCTACACAAAAAGATTTAAGAGGATATACCAAAACTATATCAGGTACATTTCTTAAATCATCTATTATTGTTTCACTAGTAACTGTAACTAACTTTTTCATTTTTTCCATGTACTTATTGAAAGTCCATCACCAATATCTTTAAATACAGTATCAAATTCTGGATTATTCTTTAAAAATTCAACATAATTTTCTATCTTTTCTACTAAACTTTTTAAGTTTCCTTTATCAAGTTTAGAAGATTCTCCTACATAACCATGAAATTTGATATTATCGGTAATGATAACTCCTCCGGGATTCAAATAATTCTTATATTTTTCAAAAAATTTAATATATTGTCCTTTAGCAGCATCGATAAAAATAAGATCATATCTAAGTTCATCAATCAAATTAAGTTCCAAAGCATCTTGGAAAACAACATTAATTTTCTTTTCCATGCCACATTTCTTAACATTCTTAAGACATTCCATATATCTTACTTCATCGCGTTCAATAGTTGTAACTTGAACATCTTTAGTACTTGATGCCATCAATATCGAAGAATAACCAATAGCACTACCAATTTCTAAAACATTTAGCACATTATTATTTTTAATGTATTTCATAATAAAGGCTATCGATGGCTTTTCAATGATTGGAATATTATTATCGATTGCATATTGTTCCATTTCTAATATGTGTTGTTTCATAAAATCACCTATCCATATATTTTTCTAAATTCTAAAAATTCATCATAACTATTTGTAAAATAGACATTACCTGTAATTATATCAGCATAAAAATAAATATAATCAGTATCTGCTGGATTTAATACAGATTCAATGCTACTAATCGCTGGATTACAAATTGGTCCAACTGGCAATCCTAAAAAAGTAGCAACACGAGTATTATACGGATTTTCATCATTTAAGTCAACTGTTGTAAGAGTTTCCGTCATATCTTTTCTTACTCCATAATAAGTTGTAACATCCATTCCCAAATTCATTCCTAAATCCATTCGCGTATAAATTACTTGGGCCACTTTGGCTCTATCTTCCACATGCACCGCTTCTTTTTCGACAATTGAAGCCATTGTCAAAATATCATGAACAGAATAAGAACTTGCTTCTATTTTACTTTTTAAATTGCTCAATCTTTTATCAGTCTCATTTAACATTTTCCTAATAGCAGTATCAAGTGTTGTATCGACATAAAATTCATAAGTATTAGGATAAAGATATCCTTCCAACCCATAATATAACTCATCATTTAATATATCATCTGTTAAAAACCAATAATCATTAATTAATGTTTGTAAAAATTCTTTATCATTTACCTCGCTTATAATTGTATCATACTCTAAATTTGTTTTTTCCGCTAAAAGCGCCATATAATCTTCTAACCTAATACCTTCTTTAAAAGTAATCATCGTTGTAGGTCGTTCATCATCAGCAATTTCTCCTGTTGCTAATACATTGATTATTTCTTGTGTGGTCATATTTCTACTAAGTTTATAATCTCCAGCCTGAATATTATTCTTTCCAGAAATAAGAATATAAACCAATGTCGCATATTTACTTCTAATTAATTTAGCATTTTTTAAATTTTCAGCCACTACTTCTTTGCTATCGCCTTGATTAACAGTAAATTCGACTACTTCTGGGGTATCACTTACAGCAGATAAACTAAAAAAATATGAACCAGCAGCAATAGCAATTATTACTAATAGTGTACTTATAACAATTATTATAATCTTCTTTTTCTTATTCACTTATATTACCACCATTCATCTTATTTTGAATTTGCAACAAAATAATATCTAAAAATTCTAATACATCATCATCTTCTACTGGTCTTATTCTTTGTTTACCCTCACTAAATTCATAATTTCCAGCATAAGCAATAACATCCCCACATTCATTTTGTTCATGTTTCGTATAAATTATATATTCTTTCCCCGATACTTCTACTCTAAACAAAATATCAAATTCTTCTTTTCCATCCCCTGATTCAATTACTAAATTATTTTTCTTCATACAATCCTCTTTAAATAACTTTCTAATATCAACACCGCCGCTAAGATATCGGTTTTCTCTTGTTTATTAATTTTCTTTATTCCATTATTCTTCATTATATTTAATGCTTCCACCGTCGTAAGTCTTTCATCTTCCAAAATGACTTTTACTCCTAGTTCTTCAAGCATATTTTTAAAATTCATACTCCGAGAAGCCGCAAAGCCTAACGAATTATCCATATTTTTGGGAAGTCCTAATATAATTGTCGTAATCTTTTCTTTATCAATTATCTTTTTAATTTCCTCTAAAGCTTTAGCATAATCTTCTCGTGGAAATTTTATTAAAGTATAAGGACTTGCCAGTGTATTTGTTTTATCACTAATAGCTACTCCCAAAGAAGTAGTACCTAAATCCAAACCTAAATAACGCATCATTTTCCCATATAAGCATTAATTATAGCCATTAATACTTCACTTCTCTCATACTTACTAATTTTCTTTCGTGATTCATTAAATGTCGTAATATACTTTAAATCCCCTGTAATAAGATAACCCACCAACTGATTAGTAGGATTATATCCCTTAAATTCTAATGCTTCAATTACTTCATTTAACATTATTAAAATAAGTTCCTGACGTAACTCAGCAACATTAAAAACACTGGTCTTATTAAAATCCATAAACACACTTCCCATCGTCAAAATAATTCTAACAAATATTTACTATTTAAGCAAGTCATTATCCTTATCCAAATTGATATTTAAAGCATATAGCATCATATCATTTTGTCTTGCCACAAATAACACATCTAAATTTTTAGTTAAGTAATTTAAAGGAAAATTCAAAGATGAAAATTCAAAATAATAAAGTTCATTATCATATCCTGTTATATACCCATAATTCTTATTTAAATCAAAATAATTTATAAAACCCCTTCTCATCTTCCACCACCTAAAGCTAATTGTTGCTTCTTTACATCATCTAAAACAACTAAAAATTGATATTCTGCTCCTGTAATACATTCATAATGTAGTTCATCGTTTAAATCGATAGCGATAAACCAACTATCCGTAAAATATATTTTCTTTAATAAAGTTATATCAAAATCTATATTAGTATTAGTTTCTCTACATATTTCTTTTATCGTATCAATAGCATCATTATATCTTTTGTACTTATCGACTCGCATTACTGAACTAACTTTAAAAAGTTCTTGATACTTTGCATTAAATTTACTTCTAAGCCTTTTTATTTCTCGTAGTAATTCCATTGCTAATACCGGCTGATTCTTTAAATTATCTTTTCGCATACTAGTATAATTATCGATCATCTCTTCTAAATCAAGCATTTCTTTAACTATCGATAACTCTTGTTCATCCATCTCTACAACCTGATGATTTATTTTTAAATCACTTAAAGGATAATTATAATCACTAATAACCTCTTCATCGTATTTAATGTCTTCTATACTAGCCACATCTTTTAATGCCACCACGACATTATCGTATTTTAAATCATTGAAAGTCTTTTTAGCAAACTTTCCTTCCGGATCATATATATGAAATTTTTTATCTAGGGGAAGGTATATTGGAAACTCTTCCTGTGGTATATTTCCCCGATTAGTGACAGTAACAGCTACTATTCCTTTATCTCCTTCAACTTGCTTACTATTTTCAATAACTTCCCTTCCCCACTTTTTTAACATTTCTGTAACTATCTTAATTTCTTTTTTAGTATAATTAGCATATTGAATAGAATAAATAATTATCGTATTACCATTACGTAATATCGGTGAAAACATAATCGTATTACCATCTACATCACGAATTTCAATACCACCACCATAAGGTGAAGTCAAAGCATATTCAAGCAAACTAGGATTTTCTCCATAATTGTCGGCTTCTCCCGTTGGGACAAAACAACAACTAATCCTAAATCCAGCACTTATTAAATCTCTATCTTGTGGATGGAAAACAAATAATTTATACCCATCTTCTTGCACTTGAACATTTGGTATTTTCTTAGTACAAGCATCTTCAATCATTCTCGATAACTCTACTCCCCTTTTAGCAACTTCACTAGGACGAGTAACATATTTATTAACTGTACCAATATAATCAAACAAATCAGAATCTAATAAAGGCATATCTTGTAGTTTAAAATCTGGTATTTTATTATATCTTGCTTTCTTTTGAAGCCTAAAACTTTCTTTTCGTTTTATTTCCCGATTAGTACCTATTATATTTTCTAATATCGACCTAACTTGCCCAACATTAAGTCTTAAATTTAATTTTTCTAAATTGGCTCTCCTTGTATACTCAATAGTTATTAAATCCCAGTTATTAATAATTAAATTAAGATTTTCCACAAAATAAACTATATCATCGTTAGCACTACCTTCTAAATACTTTTTAATTGGAGTCCCCTCCACATGATAGCTTTCCCCAAGCATTAATTTTATGATAGTTTCATTCAATTTAGGAGCATGTGAATTTACATCATATACTACTTCACTTAAGTCGACGCTAGCAAAAATACTTTTAATTTTTCCCTTTGTAATTGAGCCATACTTACCATTAAGAAAATCTCTTCCTTTAAAATATCCAAAAACATGATATATCTGCAAACTTAACTTGCAAGCATCTAAATAACTAAAACCCATAGTCACTAAGATTTGTCTAAACTCTTGATAATGCTTTAAATTCATATTTTTTAAAACATCTATCGATACTCTATTAATAAAATAAGCTAGCTCTTTAGGTAAATCATCAAAAATATTTACAAATAAATAATGATTATAACTCTTTATATTTATAAAATTATATACATTTCTTTTTCCCTGTAAACCCTTAGTTATCAAATTTTCCCTTTCAGCAATATCTAAATCTTTATAAGAAATTAAATCTTCTATTTTATTATAAATTTGAATGCATCGCTCTTGACAATCTAAAGGAACTACTGTTTTAGTAACATACATAGCTTGTAAATAACTTAATTCTAAATCAAAATCACTAGGTAATTTTCTAAATTCGTTCCAAAATTCTAAAGAATTCGTATTTATTTTGTTAATCAATTCTTTTGTATCCAAATTAAACACTTCCTAACTATATATAATTATACATTATTAAAAAGAAAAAAGATAGAAGAATAATCTTCTATCTGGAGGAGTCGGTACTAACAGCAGTATTTTAAATTCATATTGTTTATATTTAAAAGAAAACTTTAATACTTTAATATTGTAGGAACTATAAGACTATAATTTATATTATAGAAAGGTTTGTAAAAGAGTTAATGATCAATAAACAAAAAAACATTTATTTAACCTCGTCCTCCATAAACATAATATCACAATTTTATAAAAAAGAAAAGTCCTAAAATAGTGAAATTTTTGTGAAGTTATATATTTTTTTCAAATTCTGCAGCATGTAGTTTAAAAAAATCATAATAAACTCGCATATTTTCAAGATTTGCATACTCTTTTATAATCGCTGGTTTACTATCTAAATCATAAATAACAGCATCTTTTATTCCTAAAATAAAGGGTGAATGGGTAGCAATAATGAATTGACAATTAAAAAAGCGCGCCGAATCTTCAATAAATTTAGCTAATTTAATTTGCATACTTGCAGACATACTATTTTCTGGTTCATCTAATATATATAAGCCATTATCTGTAATATAAGAAGCAAAATACATCAAAGCTGATTCCCCATTAGATTGTTCTTGAATATCTTTAACAATGACTTTATCCCGAATAAAACGAGACATAGTTTTACGCCGAGCATCAACTGCATCGACCATTTCTTGATAATCAGTTATTTCCCTAGCAGATCGATACTTACCAGTTATGTATTCTTTTGCTACTTCACTACGCCGATTATATAAGCCATGATTAATTCTTCTGATATTTAAAACATAATCAAATATATCATCGCTACTAATAGTTTTAATTTCATAAGGGATATTATTAGTCATTTCACATTGGCACAATCTTAAATAACTCTCAAACCTTTCACCACCCACAAAAGGATTATTTCTTGTGGCCTTAATCTTTTCCGCTATAACATTTAAAAGTGTCGATTTACCACGGCCATTACCACCATAAAATATCGTTATTGGAGCAAAACTTATATCTTGTAACTCCTTATTAGGAAATATATTAAACGGATATACTCCTTGAATATATGTTCTACTGTCATTCATTAGCATATTTTCTTCTCTATCTCTATTGGGTAATTCAAATTTCTTTAAGTATAACATGTTATCACCAATACTATTGTAACACACAAAAATATATCAAACAATCATTTGTTTGTTTTATCCTCAAATTTTGCAACAATATCAAATAGCAAATTTAAATTTTCCTGTGGCAAATTGAATATCAAGTTTTTACAACTATTCTTGTATTTACCAGCAATTTTGTGATATTTTAAATTCAATTCTAAAATCATTTGCTTGTTTTTTAACATTTTAATTATTAATTTAGCATCAATTAATTTAGCACAAATAAGCTGATAGTATCTAAAATCATATCCATAATTCTTCTTTTTTTGACTAAATCTTATGAAAGCTATTTTCTTTAATTTTATATTAGCTCTTTTGATAATTGAAGAATACTTAATATATCCTCGAGATTCAATGAACATCATCTCATTATCATATATATTTATATAAAATTTCTCCTTATCGCACCTAAGTTCAAAATAAAACTTACCATTTACCAATACTAATTCATTCAAAATTAATTGGGTATTAATAAAATATGAAGAGTTTCCATAAGAAAATCTACCATATTTTGATGCAATATCCAATGCTTCATGTTTTCTAGGCCCATCAAATGGCAAAGTAAATAAAGTATATGGATAATGACTAAAGCGAGCCTTAGTTTTTAACTCAATCCCTTTATAATCAGGAGTATATTTGTTATCCACTTCTTTGCCAAATAAATATTCCAAAGTAAGACCACCTGCATTTAATTTATTTTGATACATCCCCCTTACATATCCCATTTTTTGAATTTTTTTAAATTTCTTGATTACTTCTTCAAATTCATACATAATATTCCCCCTAAAAGGGTATTATAAAGGATAAAATTTATAAAATTTGTCGAATTAAGGCAAAATACTATATTTTTAAAAAACATAACCGATTGGTCGAAAGGTCCACCAAAATATTTTACAAAAAGCGATTACTTAGGAAAGTTCAAGTCCGACATTTAAATAACAAAAAAAGAAGTCCCAAACGAGACTACTTTATTATACAAAAATTGGTGCAGGTAAAGGGACTTGAACCCCCACAGAATAATCCAATAGATCCTAAGTCTATCGCGTCTACCAATTCCGCCATACCTGCAAATAAAATGGTGGACCTCGAAGGACTCGAACCTTCGACCGATCGGTTATGAGCCGATTGCTCTAACCAACTGAGCTAGAGGTCCATGCAAGATAATAATATCACAATACTCCAGTTGTTGCAAGTAAATTTTTATGTTTTTTTACACAAAATTGCTCAGTTGGTTAGAGCATCCCAAAATAAAAGATTCAAGGAACCCCCTTAAACCTTGAACCACATTAATTATTTATCTTGTAACAAATTTAATAAATCAATTTTAAACATGTCTTTTGATGCGTTTGCTTTAGATATCATTATACCTTTATAAGTTGTAAGTTCTGAACGATGTCCTTCAAGTAAAATATCTGAAGGTG
>CALVVJ010000028.1 GCA_944363835.1 uncultured Bacilli bacterium
TAATAAATCAAAAAAAATATAAATAGAAAGGGATCAATCAAATAGATTAATATTTCTATAAGATTGATTATACGTGAGATTATGAGAACAAAAGTAAAAAGAATTTTTGAAAGGACAACTAAAGATTATCTCACATTATCAGATATAAAAAAGCAACTTAAAATAACTAACAAAAAAGACGATTCTTATCAAGAAAAATGTCGACAATTAACTTCTGCTCTAAAAGCTCTAGTTGCTGAAAAATATTTAATTTCTGACAATAATAATCGTTTTTATAAACATACAAATTCCCAAAAACTATCTTTAGAATCATGTATTTTTGAAATGCTTTCTAAAAAAGGCTATGTTAAAGCATCAGACCTTGCTACTATGCATCAAGAATTCGATGTAAACACTATAAATACAACTTTAAGAAAATTAGAATTAGAAGGAAAACTATATAATGATAACTTACAATATATAGCCTTTCCTTCTAATTTTTTTATAGCTAAAGTATATTGTAATAAAAAAGGTTTTAAATATATTTACTTAAATAATAACCAATATGAATTAGATTCTTCCGAATATGCTAACTTATTACCTTATGATACTGTTGTTTTCTCCAAAGAAGAAAAAAGGATTATACCTAAAAAAGTTTTAAAAAGAGAAAATTATGAATATGTCTGTGAAGTATATGAAGAAAACGGTATTAAAAAAATAAAATTAGTAGGAAATAATTCTTTCCCTCTCCACTTAACCAGTAAAAGTCTTGAAAAACATAATTTATCATTTTCAGATATTCCAAATAATACTCGTATTTTAGTAGAAATAACCACCGACAAATGCGACGGAATATATGAAGCTAATTTTCTAAATATCATTGGATATAAAGATGATTTAGATGCAGAACTTACTGCTATTGGTTATAACAATGGTTTTAGAGTTCACTACACTGATGAAGAACTAGAACAAGTTACTTCAATTCCCAATTATGTATCAGAAAAAGAAATGCAAAACCGCATTGATTTTCGAAATGATACCATTTTTACTATCGATGGCGCACACACCAAAGATATGGATGATGCAGTGGGACTAAAAAAATTAGAAAACGGCAATTACCTACTAAATGTAAGTATAGCTGCCGTTGCTCATTACATTAAATATGCATCACCTCTTTGGGAACGCGCTTTACAAAATACCACCAGTCTTTACTTAATAGATTCCGTATCTCACATGCTTCATCCTCAAATATCTAACGGTATTTGTTCTCTTAATCCCGGCGTCGACCGTTTAGCTAAAAGTTTTTTAATCGAGATAGATCCTTCTGGAAATATTATAAATCTACAAATAATTGATAGCGTAATTCGATCTAAAAAGAAAATGACTTATGAAGAAGTAAATATTTTACTAGAAAATAATGAAATTCCCGAAGGTTATGAAGAATTTATCAAAGACTTATTATTAATGCAAGAACTATCAATTATAATAAGTGAAAGAAGAAGAAAAGCGGGTGCTCTCGATTTTGACTCCAGTGAAATAACATATATTTTAGATGAAGAAAAAAACATCAAAGATATCACTGTATCCAAACAAGGCGCTGCCCAAAAACTTATCGAAAATTTTATGATTGTTACCAACGAAGCAGTAGCAAATTATATGTTAGATTTAGGTCTTACCTTTATTTATCGTAATCATGAAATTCCTTTTAAAGATAAAATAAAGGATGCCTTCCAAATAATCAAAGATATCGGCTGCCGATTTGAAGCAGGCAAAAATGTCGAAGACCCTCATGTCATCCAAAAAATTATTCAAAGTATAAGTAGTAAAGAGGAATTTTTTATCTTATCCAGTTTTCTTTTAAGAAGTATGCAAAAAGCTTATTACAGTACAGAAAATCATGGACACTATGGTCTTGCTTTAAATGCTTATTCGCAAACTACATCCCCAATCCGTCGTTTTCTAGATTTAGTAATTCAAACAATTTTAGATAATATTTACTATTTCTATGATCCTAACACCGATATGGAAGAAGTAAAACGCTATCTTACAAGAGTTTGTGAACATGCTAGTATTATGGAAAGATGTGCCGATAAAGCAGAATATGAAGCTAATAAATTATATATGGTCGATTATATAAATGACCATCGTGACGAAGAATTCGATGCTTATGTTGCAGACATTACTCCAAGATACATGATTGTAAAAACACCTAAACTTATCGAAGGAATTGTTTATTTTGATGATATCGATGATGGCAATTTTGAATATAATCCTGACAACAAATGGTTACTTAATTCTAAAACTAATACGAGAATAATTATTGGCTCTAAAATAAAACTTCGAGTTAAAGAAACTGATAGAGAACATCGTATCATATATTTCTATGCTCTATCTCCAACTAAAATCCAAGAATCAATTTTAAAAAGAATTAAAAACTAACAATCATTCTCCAATTGTTAGTTTTTCTTCGCTCTTATTTACCAACTTATCGATATCGACACTATTAATCGATTGAAATCTCTTAGATATCTTTTCACTCGTTGTATGCAACTCATCAATACTTTGATTTACTGTTTTAACATTTCTTGCTAATTTATCCCAACGATCTTTATATCTTGTAAATTCTACACTAAGTTTTGCTAATTCTTCATGAATAACTTTAGCATACTTATCTCTTTCCATATTCTTAAGTATCATACTAATAATCGATAAAGTACTTATTAAAGTTGTAGGACCTGTAATCCATACTCGCTTACTATAAGCGTAATTTAAAAGTTCAGGATGATAAGCATTAATTTCTGCAAACAATGCTTCCGCCGGCAAAAACATAATTGCTTCATCACTAGTTTCACCAGGTATTATATATTTTTCACTTATATCATTAATATGCTTTTTAACATCTAATATAAACAATTTTTCAGCTTGATCTCTTATTTGTTTATCTTTAGTTTTATCTGTCATTCTCTGATAATTTTCCAAAGGAAACTTGGAGTCTATTGCAATTGTTCCTAGTGGCGCTGGAGCATACAAAATAGCATCAGCAATATATCCATTACTAAACTTATGTTGTGTTTCATATATCCCGCTTTTATTACTGCCAAAAGCATTATTTAAAATATATTCGAGATTTACCTCTCCAAAAGTACCCCTTGTCTTTTTGTCTGTTAAGACACTTTGTAAAGCTACGATTTCACTATTTAAGCCATCTATTTTCTTTTGAGCTTCATCAATCTTCGATAATCTTTGCAAAACATTCATAAAAGTTTGATTACTTTTTTCAAAATTTTTATCCAGCCTTTCATTTACGGCATCATTAATTAAAGTAAGTTTTCTTTCAATTCGTTCATTAAGTTTTTCAAAATCCATCATAAGATTCTTGGAAAAAGAAAACTTAAATTCTCCAATTTCTTTATTGATATTTGCTTCAAAGTGTCCAATTCGTTCAACAAATTCATTACTATTATTTTTTCTTGCTAATAAAACTATTAGTAAAATTACTATCAAAATTAATAAACCTATAATTATATATTCTATCATCATAACCTCACTTTTATAAGTTTATCACACAAACAAATATTTGTAAACTATTCATTTAAGAAAAATATTTCATACCAAGTAAGAAAGCTATATATAGTCCAAACTTTACGATAATTATCTTTCTTACCATTTATATGATCATCAAGTAATTTATTGATTACATCAACTTTAAAAAATTTCTTAGTAAAATCTTTATTAAACATTTCTCTTATCTTATCACTTACTTCACTTGTTTTCATCCATTCTCTAATTGGCACAGGAAAACCTAATTTTTTCTTCTTATATGCCTCAGTTGGTATTACTTCCTTTGCTGCTTCTCGTAAGGCTACTTTAGTATTTTCCTTAGTTACTTTATAATCGATTGGTAAAGTACTGGCTACTTTAAATACTTCCTTATCGATAAATGGTACTCTTCCTTCTAAACTAGATGCCATCGTCATCCTATCGGCTTTAAGTAATATATCTTTCATTAACCAATAATTGATATCAATTGCTTGCATTTTATGAATATTAGAGCATCCTTTAAATTCTTCATAAGTACCCTTGGTTACATCAATACCTCTTAAACTATAATCTTTACACAATACTTTTCTTGCCATCTTTTCAGAAAAATTACGATTTACTCCAATATAACTGTTTTCTAATTTTTCTCCTCTTCTAACTAAGAAATTAAAGCCATATCCTTCCGGAAAAATTGATGCAATTTTACCAATTAAATGTCTTATAAAATAAGGTATTTTATTATAAAACTTCATATCGACTTCTTCGCGGTAATAATTATATCCACCGAAGAACTCATCAGCCCCTTCACCTGATAAGACAACTTTGACATCTTTACTTGCCAATTTTGCTACAAAATATAGCGAGATTGCTGCTGGATCACTCGTCGGTTCATCCAAATAATACATAATATTTGGAAATTCTTTCATATATTCATCCATCTTAATAACCTTAGATGTATTATTAATTCCTAGTTTATCAGCTAAATCTTTTGCATACTTTATTTCATCATATTTATCTATATCATAACCAACAGTATATGTTTTATTAGGTTTAGCTAGTGATACAATATATGATGAATCTATCCCACTCGATAAAAATGACCCAACTTCGACATCACTAAGTAAATGTTTATTAACAGAATCTTTCATTACTTCACTAATACTTGCAACAGCAGAAGCTAATGTTTCATCTTTATCTTTAAAATCTAACTTAAAGTATTTATCTATCTTTATATCTCCATCTTTATAAAGTAAACTAGAACCGGCATCTAAACGATATACACCTTTAAAGAAAGTTTCATTCGTCGGTACAAAACTAAACTCTAAATAAGCTTGTAATATTTCTTCATTGAGTTCTTTTTTAAAATCCGGAGTATCTAAAAAAGCTTTAATTTCTGATGCAAACATAAAAGTATCATTCATCACTGTATAGTAAAGAGGTTTTATTCCAAAATTATCTCTTGCTAAAAATAGTTCTTTTGTATTTTTATTGTATATAGCAAAAGCAAACATTCCCCGCAAATGTTTTGGTAAATCTGTATGCCATTCTTCAAATCCATGCAGTAATACTTCGGTATCGCTCTTACTTTTAAACTTATGTCCTGCCTTAACTAGTTCATCTCTTAGTTCACCATAATTATATATTTCCCCATTAAAAACAGTTACTATCGTATCATCTTCATTAAACATCGGTTGATTACCGGTAGATAAATCGATTATTGAAAGGCGACGATGCGCAAGAGCCACATCACCATCAAAGAAATACCCTTCTCCATCTGGACCTCGATGTTCTATTCTCTTACTCATTGCTTCGATTATTTCTTTTTTATTTTCTCTCTTAGTTACAATCCCTGCTATTCCACACATATTATCCTCCTAAAACTTTTTTATAATAATCTTCTGTCATAATATATTTACTCATCGTTATTTTATTAGAAACCACACTATTCATATATTTGATATAATCATTATCCCCAACACTTCCATCGCGACTTACAAATTCTCCACTACTAGCGTAGTATGTTCCTTTATCACTTACCCAAGAAGAATTACCAAATATTGCAAGTCCTGGTTCTGTACTCAAAATATCTTTTCCAATTATAAGTCTTGAATCATATGATATACCAAATAAATTATATATAGTTGGAAGTACATCTATTTGACTACCCACTTTATCAACTTCTACCGTATCCATTGCACTATTCCATAAGATAAAATTACTTCGATTAATTTCTACTACATTATCTTTTTCATAAGAAGATATTTCATTTACTTCATCTAATGATAAATAATATGGATAATGGTCTCCTACTAAAGCAATAACAGTATCTTCAAGTATACCTTCTTCATCCAACTTATCAATCAACAATTCTAATGCTTGATCTAACTCTATTTGAGCCGCTAAATAAGAAAGTGGTTTTTCCGAATAATCTAACCCAGCCACATCATCCTTATGTTTACGAGCCATTGCACTATAGTTAAAACCATAATCTCCATGCCCACTTACAGTCACATAATATACCATAAATGGTTCTTCACTATTAGCATAATCGGCAAATGTTGCTTCAATCATTTCCACATCGCTTTCTGGCCATTGATTACAATTGATTCTATCTTCTAAACCATTGCGACAACCTAAGTAATTATCAAAACCAAGTGCTGCCAAATACTTATGCCTACTTTGAAAAGTATAAGTATGATCATGATAAGCATATGTATTGTAACCTTTATCTTGAAAAACCGTAGCCAGTCCAAATGGATAATAATTTTTACCACTCTTCCAAGGAGACAAAAATCCCGATGCAGCCACTAAACCAGTAAGTTCTTGAAATTCTCCCCCAATTGTACTACTAATCGTCGGAGTATAAAAATTATTAAACTTAAAACCACTATTCACTAACTTATATAATGTCGGAGTTATATCTTCCCTCACTGCAATTTCATTAAAACTTTCTGCCATAAATAATATCAAATTTTTACCTTCAAAATACTTTGTATATTCATTTTGTAAAGTACCACTTTCATTTTTAAAATACTCATGCATCATCTTAACTTTACTATCTGTTTCACTAACTATCAAAGAATCAAAATCAATATCTAAATTATTATATTCATAAACTACTTCTTCTACTTCATCATCATCTTCATCATCCGAACTAGAATCTATATGATCATCAGGAATATCTATTTTTACATCAAAACCAAAAACACTTCTCTTAACATCAATTCTAAAAGCATTTAAAACTCCAAATTTTCCAATATTAAGTTCATTATTATTTACATCAAAATATAATTCTTTCGCCGAATTTATTCCTTTACTATTAATGTATAAACTTCCAATAAATACTAAATAAACTATCACTAATCCTATAAGTTTAATAATGTTAACTTTTATCTCACTCTTATTTATAATAACTCTTTTAATAAATATTAAAAGTAAAATAAAAGGTAAAAATAAAACAATGACCCCTAAAAGGTTTTCCAAAATAAGTTTTAAACCATCACCAGCAAAACTTGCTACTTGATCAGTTGCTCCAAGTAATGACCAATCAAAATAAAATCCAAACATCTTATAAACACACAACTGTAAAGCATAGATAAAAGATATTAAGAAAATAGAAACATAATAAAGTACTTTATTGAAAACTTTATTTCCCCAAGTAACAATAAAACTGATAAGTAAAGAAACAAATATATTATATAAAAAGACATACAAAAAACTTATATTTCCAATTTTCAATCCTGTTAATATTCTAAAAGATAATTCTAAAAACATCAATATTATAAATGTAAATAACAATACATTATATCTTTTTAATTTATACTTCTTCATACACTCACCAATACATCCTTATTATACCACTAATAACATTCATTTATATATATTTATTATTTAGATTGACATTATTTTAAAAGAAAAAGGCACCGCTGTACCTTTACTCTCTTACCATAACTTTATCATCTTTAATAATGAAATAATCACTAACATAACTTTTCATAAGAGGATATGTGCCTGTATCATTTTCTAATTTACCAATATCCATAATCGCAGGAACATCATAAGTCTTAAAAGATTTACCTATAGTAGATATAAATTCATCACTGAATTTAACTTGTTCTTTACTTATAACTCCATAATATAATATTTCATTACTATTAAGTAAGATATGATAATTATTTTCATATTCATATACATAGATATCATAAATATCATCTAGATATTCAAGTTGTATCTTATTTTCTCCATCAAGACTTTCTACAACTAAACTATAATTATCGACATATAACTTTACATCATTTAAAATAAATTCCTTATCCAAAGCAAAACTTACTTCCCCATCTATGTCTATACTCTCATAAGAATAACAAATTTGCATATTAGTTGTTTCTTCCACTGGTACTAGATAGGAAAATAAGAAGAAAAATACAATAACTACTACGACTAATTTTTTAGCTTTTGTAGCATTTTCTTTATCACTTTTAATTACTTCTTCACTAACACTTTCATTTATATACTCATTTACATGTCTTCTTTGTAAATTCAAATAAGCTCCAACTAAATAAATAATCGAATAAGCTACAGTTCCCACCACAATAAATAAAAGCATTATATGAGATACTTCTGGATTATTTATACAATCTTTATAACTGTTTACTTCTCCAAGTAATATAGCAAAATCATAAAAAGAATGTAAAAATACTACTGTCCAAATATTTTTAGTTACATAATAAATTGAACCTAATAATATTCCTAAACTAGATGCTTGTAATACTTGCATTGTCGTCGTAATAAAATCCTGACCACCTAAAGCATTAGATAAATGCACCAAGCCAAATATTCCACCACTTATAATAATAGATTTAATTACTTCTCTTCTTGTTTTTCCATAAGCATCAACTATTTCATCTTGAATAAGACCACGAAAGAAAAATTCTTCTGCCATCCCAATAGTTATTGCAAGTAAAATTAAACTTATAAGATTGGAAATATTTATTTCTTCTCCTATAATGCCAGTTAAACTTCCTAACAAACTGATAATACTAACGACAAATATTGGTATTCCTCTTTTGATTCCATAACTAAAAGATTTACCTTTATATTTTAAAGTACCAAGTCTTTTTCTTATAGCAAGCATTAACAAAGCAAATAACAACAATACTATTTCAGAAACAAACATAGTATTATATTTTCCATAATATATTGCCTTAAATATTACCCCAGCAATTTCTCCCCCAAAGAAAAGTAAAATTCCATAAAATAAGACTAAAGCTAGTAATATAAAACCTATTAATTTAATAATCTTCTTATCCATAATTAATCCATATTTACATTAGTATATATCTCAGATACATCTTCAATATTATCTAATAAATTATAAAGACGATCAAATAACTCTTTATCTTCTCCTGTCAAAGTTATTTTTTCTTTAGCATAATAACCAACTTCATCTAAATCATATTCGATATTAGGAATTAATTTTTCAAGTTCATCCTTAGCCTTATTAACATCCCCAGGATTAAGGTATAAAACTATTTCACCATCTTCATTTTCAATATCATTTATTTCAATCCCTGCATTAAGTAAAGCATCAAACACTGCTTCTTCATTATCATATTTAAAAGAAAGTATTCCCAAATATTCATAATTATAAGAAACAGAATTAGTTACTCCTAAACTTTTACCAACTTTATTGAAAGCAGCTCTAACCATTCCAACAGTTCTATTGACATTATCCGTAAGACATTTAATCATCAAAGTAGCTGCGCCTGGGCCAAATCCTTCATACATAACTTCATGATACTCTTCTTGGCCTACTCCTTTAGCTTTATCTATAGCTCTATTGATAATATCATTAGGTACTTGTTGTTTTTTAGCCTTATCAATTAATCTTTTTAAAACAACATTAGCCTCCGGATTAGGGCTTCCTTTATGTGCCGCTAAATAAATTTCTTTAGCAAAAGTAGTATATAACTTTCCTTTTGCAGCACCTGTCTTTTGAATGCTTGCTTTTCTAACTTCATATGCTCTTCCCATTTTTTATCACTCCTTCATAAAACTATAATAAGTCGTATCATAATCTAATTTAACCCCTCTTAATTGTACCATTTCTTCAATCGTAACAAAAGCATAATTTTCTTTTTCCAACTCTTCCATTGCCATTAAAGCTCCTTCGACTGATTCGGTATAAATGTCATGAAGCAACACAATAGCCCCATCATGAGCATCTTCTAAAATCTTATCTTTAATTAAATTACGATCTTTAAGCTTCCAATCTTCCGTATCGACATTCCAATTTATTATATGCATATTTGCCAAATCTTTAATATGACCATTTATATTAGCATAAGCAGGTCTTAAAAGGGTTGGTCTAACCCCAAGTGCTTTGTCGACGACTTCATTCGTTGCATTAACTTCTGATAATACCTCATCATCACTTAACAAAAACAAGTTCAAATGATTAAACGTGTGTGAGCCTATTTGATTACCTTCTTCATATGCTCTTTTCAAAACATCTTTATTAGCATCTACTCTACTACCTAAAACAAAAAATGTAACTCGAGCATTATATTCTTGAATACCATCTAATAACCTGCTAGTAGTTTTAGTATTAGGTCCATCATCAAAAGTAAAAGCAATGAGTTTCTTTCCTTCAAATTGCTCTAAATCTCTTTTTCCTGGTTTAATAATTGCATCGATACTCGTTTTAGACTCTCCTAAATATTCATCTTTTAAAATTCCCTCTAACTTATCATATGAAATATTTATGCTTATTTCTCCATCTGCCCAACTAGCAATTTGATATGGTGGAAAACTTATGCTAAGGCCATCCTCCGTTAAAGCAAAATGTTCATAATTTTTCTCACTATAATTTGTTCCTTCTTGCACCCATTCATCATTTAACATGATATCATTTTCTTTAGCATATTCATAAATTTCTTCTAAAATCAAAGGCTTTATTTCTTCAAAATCAGTATTCAAAATACTTAAAAAATCCAAATATTTTTTATTAACTCGGTCATACACTAAACTTTTATCTTCTCTAGTATAATGTGCTCCCCCAATATAAGCATAACTTGTTGCTCTAATATTATCAATATCTTCATATTTACTATTCTTAACATTGATAATTAAATTATATTTACTAAATTGTACTTGACCTGAGTTATCTACCGTATCAATAAAATCCTTTTCTTTACTACTAACAAATTTAGTTATTTTTTCATCTAAGCTTTTAATTCCTGTTTTATCATAATCGATTTTTATATCATAAAATTCATTTGATTCCATCTTATGAACACTACCATTATTATTTTGATGATAATAAATTAAAAGAATTATTATTCCTATCAAAAGAATACTAAATGCTATTACAATTTTTCCTGTTTTACTTAGTTTTAACTTCATAATTACCTCTATTACAATTGATTAATAAATCGATAAACTCCGTATTTTTTTCTTCCCTTTATTCTTTTAATAACTTTATAAGGACTATAAATTTCTAAATAATTATATTTTTCTTGCCACATAACATATTCTAAAGCTTTAATAACTAATTTTTTATTATCTTTAGTTCTAAAAAACTTTTTCATTTCTTTCAATGTCGTTTTACTAACATTTCTAACTAACCAATCATAGTACCAATTATTACGCACTTTAAAAATAAAACGATAGCCATCCAACTTTTTTATTATCTTCATTGTATCATAATAACCAAGTTTTATATTATCATTAATTTTTTCTGAATTATAATTCAAAATACTTCCCAACTTTCGTGATGGTTTTATCTCTACAATTCTTTTCCTATCTACATAAGGCCTTTTAATTCCAATTGCCTCTAAATCGACAGCATACACTTTATTATATCCTTTATTTAGTAAAGCATTCGCCGGAACATTATCATAAAATCCACCATCTAGATAATAATTATTATCAATTATTTTTTCCATCTTAAAAATCGGCAAATAACAACTAGCTAAAATATAGTCATTAAGTTGGCATGGAGGAATGCTTTCTTTAAACAAATATAAAGGTTTTAAATCTTTAAATCTTACTGTAACTAATCCAAAATCTTTTTTAGATTTATATAAAGTCTTAGCAATATCTAAATTTTTAAGCAATGCTTGCATTTTATTAGTACTAAGTCCTTTATTACTTATTATTTGCTTAAAACTATTGATACCTTCTTTAATTAGACCATAGTCTAATTTATTTTCTGTTAATTCTGCAATTAAAGTATCACTTAATCCTAAAAGCATCGCTACATTGACATTTTGCCAAAATTTTAACAATTCTTTATCTCGCCCAGAAGCAAGCATTGCAGCATTAAAAGCTCCAATACTCGTTCCCACAAAACCATCTATCTTAATATGACACTTTTTTAAAGCAAAATAAACCCCAATCTGATAAGCACCTCTTGCGCCACCACCCGCTAAAGCCAAACCAGTCATTTATTTTTTATAAATGGCTTAGCTAAGAATCTCGCCAATTTTCTTTTTTTAGCTCGACTTCTAAGTCTATTATAATATTCTACTAAAGAATCATTACGATAATTGATTATCTTATCTAATTCATCGCGATCTCCACACACCGGACTATAATAATTCTTTTCTAAAAATAATCGACTTAAAACATACTTAAAACTTAACCCATTTATCTCCAACATCTTATTGTATAAAGTACTAACACTAACTGTTTCTTCACCAGTAACATTATAAGTCTTTCTATTCAATTCTCCAATATATTTAATCCCTTTAACAAATGCATACGCAGCATCTTCCTTAGTTATACAATCAATAGTCATATTCTTATTTACATGATACATAAAAGGTTCACATAAGGGATTACTTAATACTAAAGGAATACGATATATTGTATAATTTTTCAACTTATTTTTAATTAACACTTCTGCTTTATATTTAGCATGAGCAAAATAATCATAATCATCTAATATAATTTTCGACTTAACTGTAGGATTTTCCATTGTTTTATACATGCTCGTTGTAGAAGCAAAAAATAAATGACATTTAGGATTGTAATAACTAATTGCTCTAACAATATTTTCTGTTCCATCAAAATCAATTATATCAGAAAGCCCTTTTTTCATATCTGCAAGCGGCGGCAAACTAGAAGCTAAATGAATAATTACATCATGGTCTTTAACTAAAGCTTCGATTAAAACTCGATCATTGACATCACCATACAATATATTAATTCTTTTTTTGAATCTTCGCATTCTCTTAAAAACATATTTATTTTTCAAATCGAGAGCTGTAACTTCATATTTCCCTTCAGCAAGCAAATATTTAATAACATGTACACCAATACTACCAGCAGCACCAGTTACTAATACTTTTTTCAAAACGCTTCCTCCTTTATATTAAGTTAATTACTATTAATATTATAATCCCTATAATTATACCACAAAAAGTTGCTTTATGCTTTATATTACTCCAAACTTCTTTTAATAATTCAAAAATTAAAATATAAAGTATCATACCTAAAGTAAGAGCAATAATAATACCGGTTGCAAATTCACTTATGCTACCAAAGGCATATATAACAAGTCCCCCAATTAAACCAGAAATAACCAATAATAAAGTTGCCAGTTTATTACTAGCCTTATTACTATAGTTTGCTATTTGAAAGCCAAATGGCAAATTATGTAAACCGATTCCCAAGCACATTAAAATTCCACTACTTAAATTATTGACACTAACACTATATAAAGCCATTCCTTCAACCATATTATGTAATAATAATGCTAGAATTGTAATAAAGCCAATATGTTCTAAGTGTTCTTGATGCTCATGAGTCTCTTCATCATTTTCTTTATGATTATGATGATGGTGTGGAACAAATTTATCGATGAATATTAAAAAGACTAAGCCAATAATTACAAAAATAATTAAATACCATTTTCTTATTTCTAATAATTCAGGTAATAAATCTAAACAAATAAGTCCCACTATTACTACTAAGGCACAAGCCATCGCTCCAATAGTAAGTTCATTTTTATGCTTAACAAACTTATAAACAATTATTCCTATCAAAAAAAATAAACCACTGATAAGTGTTAATAATAAAGCCATTTAAACCACCAAGAATATTGTACAATTAAAGCCAAAAAAAAACAAGAAAAAGAGTTACATCTCTTTTCTTAAAACTTTAATCTTGCTTATTGATAGACCTGAAATTTTTGTAATTTCTTCATTTGAATAATCGCTTTCAATCATTCTTTTGGCTGTTGCTATTTGGTTATCCTTTGAACCATCTTCATAGGCATAATCTAGTTCCAATTGATAATGTGAACCATAATTATCATTTGACTTATCTGCCATATATGCTTTAACAAAAGCTAAAGATTCTTCTACTAATTTATTTTCTTTTCTCATATACTTCCTTATTCAAATCATTATAATTGCATCTTTTTTCTTAATAAATTGATTTTGCTTATTGATAGGCCTGAAATTTTTGTAATTTCTTCATTTGAATAATTACTTTCAATCATTCTTTTGGCTGTTGCTATTTGGTTATCTCTTGATCCTTCTTTTTGCCCATCTTCATAAGCATAATCCAGTTCTAATTGATAATGCGAGCCATAATTATCATTTGACTTATCTGCCATATATGCTTTAACAAAAGCTAAAGATTCTTCCATAAATTTATTACCTCCTTCTCTTACTTTTTCTTCCATTTCAGCCACGTCCTTACATTTCAAAAAATTTACTATTCGTAAAAACTCATCACCTTCATTATATGGTCCATCAGGACATTTGTCAACCTTAATAACTATAAATAATTTATAATTATTAAATTCTTTGATTGGTTCATTTAAAGTTTCCAAATTAACTATACCATATTTATCTAATACTTTATTTGTATCAAAATTACCTCTGATAAAATTTACAATTATTACTCTTTTAGGTTTTTCATATTCCTCGCCTTTCTCAAATTGTTCTGAAAATACTCTATCTTGATAAGCTTTACTCTTTATAAATTCTTTTTTTCTAAACTTGTTATATGCCTCAAGTAATAAAACATCACTATTTTTCATCACAACCATTAAATCTGCATAATAGTCTTTAGAATCATGATGCTTACCAGGAATAATTTGTTGTATTTTTAACTCAACTTTTGAAAAATCCCAATCAATATTAATA
>CALVVJ010000029.1 GCA_944363835.1 uncultured Bacilli bacterium
TTGAGTAAAATAAAGATTTTTGGTTTGGGAGGACTTTCGGAAAGTGGAAAGAACTCTTATGTTGTGGAAGTAGATGATGAAATCTATGTGTTTGATGCTGGCATAAAGTTTGCTAGTGGTAATTTGCTAGGAATAGATTATATTATGCCTGACTTTAGTTATTTAGTAAGAAACCGTAAGCGAATAAAGGGGTTGTTTATTACCCATGGTCATAAAGAAAATATGGGGGCTGTGGCAGATTTGCTTAAAGATATTCCAGAACTTAAGGTGTATGCTACTAAATTTACGAAGTTCGAACTTATGGAAGATGGAGTAAGTGAAGCAAATATTATAATGATAAAGCCTCATAAGAAAATTAATTTTAAAACAGTTTCTATTTTTCCTATAGCAGTATCTCATAGTTGTCCAGATGCTGTAATGTATGTTATCAATACTAAGGATGGGGCAATTTGTTATACCGGAGATTTTATAATTGATCCGAGCATGCAAGGGTCTTATGATATGGATTTGGGTAAAATTGCTTATGTGGGAAAACAAGGTGTTTTGTGTTTGTTGTCGGAGTCTTCTTTTGCTGAAAAGAATGGTCATACTTCTCCGAAGCATCGGTTGGTAGATTTCTGGTCATATGTTATAAGTCATCATGATAAGAGAATTTTGTTTTCTGTTTTACCGAGTCACTTATATACAATTGCTGAAATTTTTGAAGCAGCTGCTAATAGTCATAGAAAAATTGTAATCATGGGTAAACGATTACAAAATGTTGTCAATTTTGGTAAAAAAGAAGGTTATTTAGAATTTAATCCTGAAATTTTAGGAGACTTATCTAATATTAATGATGATAATGCTATTCTTTTAATTATGGATGATAAAACTCAGCCTTATGCTAATATGAATAAAATATTAAATAATTATGATAAATTTGTTACTTTGAAAAGTACAGATACTATTGTTTTTGCTGAACCTAGATATGATAGCACAGAAAAGATTTTAGTAAAGTTGCAAAATGAACTTGCTATGTTTGGTTGTGATATTGAAACAATACCTAGCGATAAAGAGATTTTACATCATGCTTCTAGAGAAGATTTGATGCTTATGATTAAACTTATAAATCCAAAGTATTATATGCCTGTTAAAGGAGAATATCGATATATGGTTAACAATGCTAATTTAGCTAGTGCCTTGCATATTCCCGATAGCAATATTTTGCTTAAACAAAATGGCGATGTTGTAACATTTGTTGATGGAAAACTATTGGATAACTTTGCTAGAATTAAAGTTGATGATGTGCTTATTGATGGAACAAGTAACGATGATATTGGGGATTTAGTAATAAAAGATCGGGAAATGCTATCGGAAAATGGGATTGTCTTAATTAGTGCAACAGTTGATAAACATGATAAAGTATTGTTGGTTGGTCCAGAAGTAACTACTAGAGGATTTATTTATGTAAAAGATTCACAAGATATGATAAAAGAAATTAAAAATATTTGTGAAGAAATAATAAATAGAAATATATCACCAACTCATGTTGATTTTAATCAAATTAAAGTTGAAATTAGAGAAAAATTAAGTGATTATTTATATCAAGAAACTGAATGTAAGCCAATGATTATTGCAGTAGTACAGGAGGTATAAATTAGAAAAATGTCACCATAATATTAATGGTGATGTTTTTTTTGAATAATGTGGATATATTAAATGAAATGTATAAAGTTGTGACTATGGGAATTGTTGGTATTGATGAAGTTAGAGATAAGATTTTATGTCGTGAGTTAAAAGATATTATAGTTTCTGAAAAGAAAGTATATCAAAAATATAAATTAGAAATTAGTAAATTACTTAATAAGGAAAGTGAAACTCCGAAAGAAATAAATTTGTTTGTTAAGATGTTTAATGAAATGTATACAGATATTAAATTGCTTAAAGATGATGATAAGAAAATAGTTAAAATGATGATTGAAGGAATGAATAAGGGGATACTTAAATTAAATGGGTTTAAAAATAATGATATGGATAATTTAAATAAGAATGAACAAAAAATTCTTTTAGAATTATTAGATGAATTAGAAAGCCATATTAATAAAATGAAGCCATATTTGTAATTTTTTTAGAAAAATGTCATAAAACTATTGATTTTTTATTAAATTTTATATATACTTAATGAGTAATGCCCGATTAGCTCAGTCGGTAGAGCGCACGGCTGTTAACCGTTAGGTCGTAGGTTCGAGTCCTACATCGGGCGCCATTAAGTATATAAGCAAACTTAGGTATTCCCTAGGTTTGTTTTTTTTATATAATTCACGTTTTTTTATTGGCTTAATATTATATTTTTGTAACATAGTATTATTTCAGTTTTCTTATTTAGATATTCATGATATAATTTAATTATGTGAAAAATAAGTGATAGTATGAAAAAAGAAAATATTGAAAAATTATATAATCTGTTTTGGATATTTATCTTTGGGTGTGTTGCTGGTTGGATTATCGAAGGCTTATGGACTTACATCAAAAAAGGGGTTATTATCAATCATTCAGCAGTAATTATTGGTCCTTTTAACATGGCTTATGGCTTGTGTGCTTGTGTTTTATCAGCGATGCTTTATAAGTATAGAAATGATAGTAATTTTAAACTTTTTATTATTGGTTTTATAGGTGGAACTGTTTTAGAATATATCATGAGTTTAGGTATGGAATTAGTATTTGGTTTTACAGCATGGGATTATTCAGCAAAGCCATTCAATATTAATGGGCGTGTTTGTTTGATGTATTCTTTATTTTGGGGAGTACTGGCGATATTTTGGATTAAAACTATTTATCCGTTTGTAATAAATTTTATAAAAAAATTAGATTATAATATTGGAAAGAAAATCGCTGTTTGGTTGGCAATATTTTTGGTTTTTGATATGCTTTTAACTTATAGTGCCGTTGAAAGAGCTAAAGCTAAGGATTTAGGAATTCCGCCCCAAAATGTTTATGAGGAGATTCTCGATAAAACTTTTAATAGAGATTATTTGACAAATATGTTTAATAATAATTGGGGTGAGAAAGATTGAAAGTAGTAGTTTTTACTTGTAGTACAGGTGGAGGTCATAATGCTTGTGCTAATTACATAAAGAAAGAATTTGATAGTTTTGGGATTGAATGTGATGTCCAAGACTATTTAAAATTAATCGGAGATAAAGCCGCAAATTTTATAGAAAAACTTTATTTAGATACAACAAAGGGTAATGGTAATGTATTTGGTAGTGTTTATAAGTTAGGTGAACTATATAGCAAAACTAATATTCCTAGTCCAGTTTATGGTCTTAATGCCTTGGTTAAAGAAAAAATGAATAAGTTTTTAGAGGAAAATAACTATGATTTGGCGATTGGGACACATTTGTTTCCTTGTTTAGCTTTGACTAAATTAAAAAGAGAACGAAATATTAAATTTGTTAATGTAGCAACTGATTATGAATGTATTCCTTTTTGGGAAGAGACTAATCCAGATTTATTTGTGATTCCTAGTTTTTTATTAAAAGAAGATTTTATTAAAAAGGGGTTTAAAGAAGAAATATTACTTGATACAGGTATTCCTGTGGCTTCAGATTTTTTTAATGTAAAAGAAATTCCAGAATTAAAAAATAAGAAAGTTATTTTATTGACTAGTGGTAGTATGGGTTTTGGACAAATAACTAATATTGTTAAGGGAATTTTAAAGGAAATATCTGATGCTTATTTAGTAGTTATATGTGGTAGTAATGAAAAATTGCGTAAAGAATTAGAAGAAATAGATAATCCTCATTTGTTAGTTAAGGGTTTTATTAATAATATGAATGATTATATTGCTATGAGTAAAATAGTTATTTCTAAACCTGGGGGTCTTACCACTACTGAAATTGCAGCGATGAATAAACCTTTGATTCATATGATGCCAATTCCAGGGGTCGAAGATTATAATGCTAATTTTTTTGCAAATAATAGGATGAGTTTAAGGGCCAATAGTCTAAATGAAGTTATAGAATGTACTAAGAAGTTACTTAAAGATGAGACTCTACAAAATGAATTAATGACTAATCAAAAGAAACTTATAAATAAATATTCTGCTAAAAGTATGATAGAATATATATTGAAACATTATGAGAATTTGGGTGAGATAAAATGAATGAAGAAAAAATAAGTATGTTGGAAAGATATGGAGAAGATTTAACAAGTAAAGAATATATAACAGATCCAGCAATTGCTAGAGATGAAGAAATAAAACAAGTTATCTTAACACTTTTAACTCCAGAAAAAAGTGCTTTGCTTGTTGGTAAACCAGGAATTGGGAAAACAGCCATTGTTGAAGGTCTTGCTTATCGAATTCAAAAGGGAATGGTTCCTGATGCTTTGAAAGGTTGGACTTTAATAAAAGTGAATATCACTAGTTTAATTGGTTCAACCAATAGTGAAGGGCAATTGGAAAACAGAATAGATTTGTTAGTTCGTGAATTAGCTGATAAAAAAAATACAATAATCTTTATTGATGAAACACATTTATTAGTTAATAAATCTGGAGGTTTAGATTTTGCCAATATGTTAAAGGCTGGATTAGATCGTGGGACAATAAAGATGATTGGGGCAACAACAACTGAAGAATATGAACAATATATTTTAAGAGATAGAGCTTTTTTAAGACGGTTTCAAAAAATTGATGTTTTAGAAGCAGACAAGCCAACAGTGGTTAAAATACTTATGGGAACGATACCAAAACTTGAAAAACAAATTGGTGTAAAGCTAAATTATCAACCTTTTGTTGTCGAAAAAATTATGGCTTTTATTGTAGAGATGACAGATGAATATAAAAGAGTTTATGAAGTTGCTAGTAGGTACCCGGATATATGTTTAACTATTGTAGCTAATGCATTTACTTATGCTTTATATGATAATCAAAGGATTGTTACGTTAAAACATTTTTATAAAGCTATATGCAACGCTAAAAATATTTATGAAGATGCTAAGAAAAAGGAAATTGAGAGATTTAAAGTGGAATTTGCTGATATGATAAGAGATGAAGATATCGATTTGAGTGATATGGGCTAAATTTCATTATTGATGATTGGCTCTGGTTTAGTTGTATTTGTATTTATTACTAGATGAGTAGTAGTTAATAATAATGTGGCAATAGATATAGCATTAGTAAGAGCTTTGGTTAAAACTAAAGTATTGTCTAAAACATTTGTGTCAGTTATTGATTCAAATGTTTTATTTTTGGCATTATAAATTATTTGGTAATTGTTATCTTTTATTTTATTAAGTATTTTTTGGTAATTTACATTACTATTTTTTAGAATTTGAATAATAGGAGACTTTAAAGTTTCTTGCATAATTTTATCTGCGGTATTTTTAATTTCTAAGGTATTGCTTATTTGATAAAAAGGTAAGCCACTACCTGGTAAAATGCCATTGGTTGCAGCATTTAGAGCACATAGTGCATCGGTGAAACGCATTTTCTTTTCCCGTCTTTCTAATTTTGTGTTGCCACCGACGTAAATAATGCCATAGGAATTAGTTAGTTTACTTAAACGAGACTTTAAAAAAGCACATTCAAATTCATCATTTTCTTTAATTAATATGCTTTTTAATTGGGAGATGTGATTATTTAATTTGGAACTTTCATTGTAAATAAAGGTTAAGGTATTGTTAGTATATCTAAATTCTTTAATTGAACCTGAATAGTAATTGTTAATTCTTTGGGCGTTAGTAATTATTTTTAAATCATCTATAATTGCTAATCTTTTTGTTCCATATTCGGGATTATTTATTAAAAGTATTTTGGTTTCTTGTTCGTAATTTATAGCTAATACTTCGTTTATTACAGAATCAGCAAAGCTATCAGCGATGATTATTAAGTCTTTATTTTGAAAGTTATTATCATAAATAATTTGTTCTAGTTCTTGAATTGTGTAGATATCTTTATTGAATAGAATAATATTAGGGTTTTTAATGGTTAATTCTTTTTCTTTAATAAAGTATGGGGAGGCAATGGTGTTTTCAAAGAAAAAACCAGGGAGAGCGATAGCGTAATCTTTTTCATCGCTAGTGTTTTCCATTAATTTTATATTAGGATTTTTATTTAGTTTTATAAAAAATGAGGTTATTAAGTGACCAATCTTTTTGTCATTAGCAGATATACTAGCTATATTTTCTAACTCTTGGTTATTGGGTTTTTTACTTGATGTATTCAACATGTTAATGATTTTAACAGTAGTTTTTTCTAATTCTTCTTTTAATTTTAAAACATCATTTTTGGATTTGATATTTTGGATGCTATTTTTATAGATACTTTCAAGTAGGCATATTGTAGTTGTTGTTCCGTCGCCGACGTCGCTATCGGTTTTTAAAGCCGCTTCTTTGATGATGGTAAGAATGGTATTGATTATTTCATTATCGCTCGTAATAGCTGCAGCAATTGTGGCACCATCATTAGTTATATATGGGCTAAAATTAGCTTCGTTGATAATTACGTTTGTTCCATTAGGACCTAGTGTAGTTTTAACTGTATCACTTAAGAGAGTAATAGCGTTAGAGATATAGATTTCAAGTTCTTCGCCTTTAATTGTTTTTTGCATTATAATCCTCCATTTCAATAATATTATGCCAGTATTTTTTAGGCATAAAACTCATTTGACTTTTTTTGTTTTCTCTTTCTTTGATAGCAATATTTTTAAAGAATGTGCGCCATAGATTTTCATAGGTATTATCGTTATTATTTTCTAATGCCAGTAGTTTGATATTTTCGCTAGAAATAATATGATATTTTTTAGTATCGTAAATACTTAAAATGTTTCTATTAGTATCTTTAATTATCCAAAGTTCATTTTTAAGACGTTTTTGGAAATGTTTAGAAAGTAGTTCTAAAATATTGTTATCTGGGGAAATCTCAGCATAGAGGAAACGATCATCAATCATTTTGAATCTTGTAAAACCTTTCAGTTTGTGAGTTTCGCTACTTACATGATGACTTATTTTAAGAGTAGTATTTACACATTTTAAATGCCTATGGTATATTATTTTTTCATGATAGATAAAAGTGTTTAGAATAAAATAGTATAGTATTAATTCTTTATTTTGGGCATTACTTAAAAAAGTGTAATATATTATTTTAAATATTTCATGAGAACTAATAGAAATAATTTTATTGATAAATTTTTCGTCATTAATTATATTGGGTTTAATTAATGTTTCAAATAAATTAGGTGAATATGAACCTTCGATGATAATATTTTGGGGTTTAATGTGTTCTTGTAATAAATATTTTATTGTAGAAAGTAAGTTAATAAAAGTACCGTCGTAAATTATAATATAATTATTCATTGAATAAACTTAATTGGATAATTTTAGGCTTTAGAGTTGGTTCTAAAGCAATTAAATTTTGGGTGATAGTACTTTTAGTAAGAGTAGTTGGATCAATAAAATATTTATGGTTACAAGTAATAAAATATTGGGATTTTTTTAAACTGATACCCATTTTCTTTAAATCAGAAAACTCAATAGTGAAATATTGGCGAGAAGAGATTATTTTTTTAGCAGAAGTTAATCCAATTCCTGGAATGCGAATTAACTCTCGAAAAGATGCTGTATTAATTTCTTTGGGATAATATTCTAGATGGTTTAAGGCCCAATCAGTTTTAGGATCTATTAAAATATTAAAATTTTCGGTTTTGTCAAATAAATCATCAACAGTAAAGTTATAAAAACGCAAGAGCCAGTCAGCTTGATAAAGGCGGTTTTCTCGAATTAAAGGTGGAGTAGTGATGGCAGGGAGTAAAGAATCTTTGTTGACAGGGACATAAGCTGAATAAAAGACACGTTTTAAATGATAGTCTCTATATAAGGTGTTACTTTTAGCTATGATGTCTTTATCGCTTTCTTTAGTGGCTCCGATGATCATCTGAGTGCTTTGACCAGCGGGTGCAAAATGTTTGTTAGTATTATTTTTTACAGTGGACATAATGTGATTGATATCTTTACTATTTTTATTGGGGGCAAGTAGTTTTAAACTAGTTTCACTGGGAAGCTCAATATTAGTGCTCATTCTATCTACTAATTTTCCTAGTTTTTTTATTAATGGCTCACTAGCTCCGGGGATGGCTTTAGCATGAATATAGCCATTAAAATGGTATTTATTACGTAATAAGTAAATAGTTTTAATTAATAATTCCATTGTGTAATCGGGATTTTTGATAATACCGGAGCTTAAAAATAAGCCCTCGATATAGTTTCTTTTATAAAAGTTAATAGTAATATCACAAACTTCTTCGGGAGTAAATATAGCTCGGGGAATGTTATTGCTTCGACGGTTTATACAATATTTGCAGTCGAAAATACAACAGTTAGTTAGAAGGATTTTGAGTAAAGAGATACATCTACCATCAGCTGAAAAAGAGTGACATATGCCATTTATAGCAGCATTACCTAAACCATTTTTGTTAACTCTTGTACTACCACTCGAGGAACATGATGCATCGTATTTGGCACTATCAGCAAGGATTTTTAATTTTTCTTGTATAGTCATGTGAATCACCAAGAATATTATAGCATATTTTGCGAACAAATGATTGCTAAATTTTGCCAATAAAAAAAACAAGCACGTTTTAAGGCTTGTTAATCATCATAATTAGTTTGATATTCTAATTCATCCTCAGCTCGGTCTAGAATATTTTCAATATCTTCAATTTGTCTATCAAAAGAGCGATAGTCGGTATAAGATAGTTCATTGTTACGATACATTCGTTCTAGAGAATCTTCATAACGATCTAATTCATTTTCTAAGTCTTCGATTTTATATTTCCATTCAAAGTATAAATCAATTGTTTCACTACGACTGTTAGGAATATTTAATTTTTCAATATTATTTTGAATGTCTTGAGCCTTAGTATTATATTCGGATATAGCGTTATTAATTTTAGAAGTATCTGTGGTAGTTGTTCCTTCGCCATCGTTGGTTACTTGGTTGTTAGAATTATCTGTACTTGGGGTATTGATATTATTTTGATCTAAGAGGGCATCAATCTTTTCTTCTAGATGGTTAACTTGGTCTTCAAGTCGATCAATTTCACTATCATTACATCCCTTCAAAAGTAATCCTGCCATTATAAGGCAAACTAATTTTCCTGCTTTCAAAAATATCACCTAATACGATAGTAACATAATAAAAAGCATTTGCCTAGTTGATAGTTTAAAATTTGTGTTGTTTGACATACTAGTAATGATGTATATGAAAAATAAAAGTATATGGTTAGATGTAAAAAACGAATCTTTAAAATCTGTAATAAAAGATTTAGAATGTGATACGTTAGTTGTGGGTGGAGGAATTACAGGTTTGTCGACACTTTACCAGTTGCGTAAAAATAATGTTAAGGCGCTTCTTATTGAACGCAATAAATGTGGTGAAGGTGTAACCGCTAGGAGTACAGCGAAAATTACTTATTTGCAGGAAAAAGAATATATGAATATTCGTAAGTTTGGCAATGTAAATAGGGCTAAAGAGTATCTAGAAAGTCAAATAGTTGCTGTAAAGGAATTGAAAAGAATAATTGATAAAGAAAATATTGATTGTGATTTGAAAAAATCGGAATCAATCCTTTTTACTAATGATGAAGAAAATAAAGTAAAATTGTTAGAAGAATATAATTTTTTGAAAGAATCGGGTGTTAATGTTGAATTTGTAGAGAATGGGGAAAACTTTAAGTATGCAATTAAAGTAAGTGATACTTATATGTTTCATCCGGTTAAATATGTAATTGGATTAAAAAATATTTTGCAGGAATGTGTTTACGAAAATTCTAAGTTAGAGAAGATAAGTAGAGAAGATGGTATATATAAATGTTATGTAAATAATCATGTTATTAAATGTAAGCATGTAGTAATTGCTATACATTACCCATATTTTATTTTGCCGCTATTGCTGCCTTTTAGAAGCCATATAGAAACTTCTTATATTGGAGCTGTGCAAGTTAAAACTTTTAAAAATATAAATGCTATTAATATTGATGATGAAACAATTTCTTATAGATATCATCAAGATGGTCAAAATAGTTACTTAATTTATTTAACTAATTCTGTAGTTAGTTCTAATATTAAAAGTATTAAAGATAATTTTGAAGTTTTGAATAAAAAATATAAATTTAATTATGTATGGAGTAATAAAGATATTATAACTAATGATTATTTGCCCTTGATAGGTAGAATAGATGAAGATAGTGATGGGGTATTGATTGCTTGTGGATATAATACTTGGGGAATGGCTAATGCTACTTTGGCGGGGATGATTTTACGGGATATTATTTTGCATCGTGAAAATAAATTTATTGAACTTTTACGACCAGATAGATTATTGAATTGGAATAAAGTTGTTAGGTTTTTTCCAGATGCCTATGGTAGTGTGAAAGCAATTTTAAAGAGTAATAAAGGAAATGTAAATAATAGCAAAGTGATTTATACTAAGTTAGATGGTAAAAATGTGGCGATTTATAAGGATGAAAATAATAAGGAACATATTGTATTAAATAGATGCCCACATATGAAATGTGGGTTAGTGTTTAATGAAGTAGAAAAGACTTGGGATTGTTTGTGTCATGGTTCGAGATATGATATCGATGGTAAGTGTATCGAAGGACCAAGCAATCATGATATAACATTTAAAGATAGTGAGGAAGATTAATGAAAAAAAGTAGTATTTCTTTTGGACTGGTGAATATTCCGATAACTATTAGTCCAATTTTTCAAGATAATGATGTATCTTTTAATCAACTTCATAAAAAATGTTTGACACGGATAAAATATGTCAAGTATTGTCCACATTGTAAAAGGGAAGTTAAACAAGAAGATATAATTAAAGGATATAAAATTAATGAGGATAAATATATAACACTTACGAGTGAAGAACTTAAAAATTTACGAGTGGAAAATGAAGGTAACATTGAAATCGTCGGGTTTGTGGGAGCCAGTGAAATTGATCCAGTTTTTTATGAGAAGAGTTATGTTGTGACGGTACCAAGTAAAAGTAAAGCATTTAGTTTGTTTAAAGATGCTTTAGAAAAAAGCAAGAGAATAGCAATTGCTAAAACGATTTTATCTACGAAATTCTATTATGTGGCCATTAGAATGATGGATGGTAAAATGATTATGACTACTCTTTATTTTAGCGAAGAAATAAATATACCAGATGCTGTATCTTCAGCAAAATATACTAAAAAAGAATTAGATTTAGCTATAAGACTTATCGATTCTTTAAAAATGAAATTCAAACCAGAAGAATATGTTGATGAGTATCAAGAAAATGTTAAGGAAGCCATTAAAGAGAAGCAAAAGGGTATAAAGCCTAAGAAAGTCAAAGTGAAAAGAAATAATAATATTAAAGATTTGATGCAGGCTTTGGAGTTAAGTTTGAAAAATGTTTGATAGAAAAAATATAAAGCCAATGCTAGTTGCAGAAATACCATTTGCTTTTGAAAATAAATATTTATATGAAATAAAGTTTGATGGTATAAGAGCATTAATCTATGTAAATAAAAATAATATAAGTATTAGAACAAGAAATAATGTCGATGTAACACATTTATTTTTGGAATTACATGGTATTAAAAATATTGTGGGAAGGGATACATGTATATTTGATGGCGAAATTGTTTTGTTTGATAAGGGTAGGCCATCTTTTAGTAGTTTACAAAAAAGACTTAGAATAAAAAATAAAGATAGAATTAAAGCGGTAAGTTTGGATAATCCAGTACAGTTTGTAGTATTTGATATTATTTATCAAAATAGAGATTTAACTAATAAAACATTAGTAGAGCGAAAGAAAATATTAGATAAATATAAAGATACAGATTCTTTTGTTAAATCTAAAGTTTATAGTGATGGAAAAAAGTTATTTACATCTGTTAAAAAGTTAGGACTTGAGGGAATTGTTGCAAAAGAAAAGGATAGTCTTTACTATGTTAATAAAAGAAGTACTGTGTGGATTAAATTAAAAAATTATCAGACCGATGTGTTTTATATTGGGGGTTATGTTAAAAATAAGACAAGTTATAGTTTGCTTTTAGGAGAAAAGAAAAAGAATAAATTATATTATGTTGGTAAAATAAAAGTTAGTAACAATAAAGATATAACTAAAGAAGTATTAGCAAAAAAGAAAATAAATAATCCATTTGATAATTATGAAAGTGTTGGCATATTTATTGAGCCAAATATTAAAATAATTATCAATTATTTAGAGAAAACTAAGAGTAATATGTTAAGACATCCTTTTATGTAGGTTGTCTTTTTTTATTTTTTTTGTATAATAAGAAAGTCATACTTTTTTTAAAAAAAACTACTTGACGTACGTACGTTTGTTTGATATAATTAATTTATCATTCAGGGGGAATGGTACTATGAATAAAATATTAAAAGGATATGTTTTTAGATTATATCCAACTGATAAACAAAAAGAATTAATTAATAAAACTATTGGATGTTCTAGATTTGTTTATAATCATTTTTTAGATGAGAAAATAAATGATTACAAACAAATGGGTAAATCAAAGTCTTGTTATGACCAAATAAAAGAACTTCCTAATCTTTGTAAAGAATACCCTTGGTTAAGTGAAGTTGATAGTTGTAGTTTAAGAACATCGCTATTTAACTTAGATGATGCTTACAAAAGATTTTTAAATAAACAAAGTGAATTTCCAAAATTTAAAAATAAAGATATAGGAAATAGTTATAAAACTAATAATATAAAAAGTAAATTTAAAGATAGAAATTATGAAAGTATAAAAGTAGATTTTCAAAAAAGAATAATAACTTTACCAAAATTAAAAGAAGTAAAGTTTAGAGGATATAGAAATAAAACAAATATAGGCGATATAAAAAGTGCAGTTATAAGAAGAGTTGCTGGAAAGTATTATGTAAGTATTTTGGTAGAAGAATCAATTAGATTGCCTGAATTTGTGCCTAGAAGTATAGTAGGATTAGATTTAGGAATAAAAGATTTAATAATAACTAGTTATAATGAAAAAATAGAAAATAGTCTATCTTCATTAGAAGTAAAGAATAAAATTAAAGGGTTACAAAAGTGGCTTTCAAGATGTAAGATTGGAAGCAAAAATAGATATAAAACAAAATTAAAATTACAAAGAGCATATAGAAAGTTAAAAAATATTCGAAAACATTTAATACATGATGTAACCAATAAACTGGTTAAAGAAAATGATATTATAGTAATGGAAGACTTAAACATTAAAGGAATGTATCAACTTCACAGTATAGCTAAATCCTTAACTAATATTCCACTTGCAGAAATAAAACGAGTCTTGGAATATAAATGTAAGTGGCAAAA
>CALVVJ010000030.1 GCA_944363835.1 uncultured Bacilli bacterium
AATATATTAATTTGGGCTTTTATGGTCAAACTGCAATGGTGTACGATGGTTTTAATGTAATAGGTGAACCTCTAATGTATTCTCAAAGTTATCGTCCAACATTCTATTTGGTGGAAGATGCACTAATTGCTCAGGGGACAGGAACAGTTGATGATCCATTTGTAATTGCTTTTTAATACTCATTTTTTCTTATCATAAAATTTAAAACAATTCATAAATTTTACTAAGGAGGAGATTTATGAATTGTATAATACCGTTTACTAAGGATATTAAATTTAATACAAATATTTGTGAAATCTTAAGTATTTCTTTGGAAAATGAATATACTGTCAATGATAATGAGATACTCGGAAACTTTATTGTATCTGGTGACTATAAGTCTCATGAAGTAAGTGTTAATAAAGCACACTTTGAACATGTTTTACCGTTTTCTGTAAATTTAACTACGAGAATTGATGCCGATTCGATCGATTTTGCTATTGAAGATTTTACCTACGAAATAATTGATAAAAACATTCTAAAAGTAAATATTGAATATAGTATCAATGCTTTAGAGCTAAAAGAAGAAGAGAAAATTTTTGAACCGGTTGAAGAAAGGGACACTTTAGATACCATTCTTGATAGTATTTCTGAGGAACTAGAAGAACCAAAATTAGAAGAAGAAAGAAAAGAGGATGACGATCAAATGGATACTTTAGTTGAAGAGAAAAAAACTTTAGAAGAAGAAAAAACAGAAACTTATGAAGAAACTCGCGATGATAAAATTAGTCCAGAAGAAGAAAACGCTATTTTAGAAAGTGTTAATCCTAACGAAGATACATTTGTTACTTATCATATTCATGTAATGAGTGAAACAGATACTATTGAAACTATTTGTGCCAAATATAATACCACTCAAAATCTGCTTGGTGAATATAACGATTTAAGCACTATAGCCATCGGCGATAAACTAATTATTCCAGATTCAAATGAATAAAAGCTTAGAAATTTTAAAATCTATTTACAAACCATATCGTTATACATTGAAAGGAAAAGCAACTTTATTAGAAACAACTAGTGGGGACTTTATAATTAAACCTAAGAAAAAAGATATTAGTGAGTTATACAATTATTTATTAAGTCGCGGATTTGATAACTTTCCTAAACTAATTGATGCTTCTAGAGCAGATGTAAATGTTTTTGAATACATTGAAAGTATTAGAATGCCTAAAGAACAAATGTGTGATGATATAATCGATTTAATAGCTAGTTTACATAATAAAACTAGCTATTTTAAAGAAGTAAGTGAAGATACATATAAGGCAATATACGAAGATATTAAAAGTAATATAAGTTATATGAAAAATTATTATGATACGATGTTTGAAATAGGTTTTACTGCTGTTTATCCATCACCATCTAATTATCAATTTCTGCGTAATTTTTCTAAATTAAATGCTGCACTAGATTTTTGTAGTAAAGAACTAGATAATTGGTATGATTTAATTAAAGGAGAAACCAAAACCAGAGTTGCTGTAGTTCACAATAATCTTTCTTTAGAACATTACCTTAAGAGTAATAAAGAAGTGTTAATTAGCTGGGATGATTATATGATAGATACTCCAATTATTGACTTAGTAAAACTTTATAAAAATACGTATTTAACAGTTAATTTTTCAGAAGTATTAGAAAGATACTTATATAAATTTCCTTTACTTGAATATGAAAAAAAGTTATTGTTTATTTTAATAACTTTACCTCCAGAATTTAAAAAGTGTGATAGTGAATTATTGCAATGCCGCGAGAATAGCAGAGTTATCGATTATGTATTTAAAACTGAAGATTTAATTCGCCCATATTATAGTGACAATTCTGAAGAAAATAGTTGAAAGACTATTTTTTTAATGTGGCCAAATACGACTCCCAAAAAAGAAAAAGAACAAAAAAATTTCTAATATTAAAACAAATATATTCCATCTAAAAGGTAAAATCAATGTAATTATCAATTGATAGAATATGAGAATAGCTAAAATAAATAGGGCTAAAATTGTAAAACCACCACCAGGCCCTCTACCACATGGATACATAAATACCACCTATAATAATATATGTAAAATTATTAATTGCTTGCTAAGGCTTATCAAATAGTTTATAATATATTTATAAATAGAATAGTAGGATGATGATATGAAAAAGAAAAATCGAGGTTTTATTATTATTGAAACTATTATAACTGTTGTTGTTTTATCAACTTCTTTGTTATATTTATATAGTTCATATAGTAGCATTATAAATAGAGAAGAAACTCGGTTATATTATGACGATGTAGCATACATTTATCGTACTAATTATGTGCGAAAGTTTTTAGAAGGTTATACTAATGTTGAAGCAATTAAAGATTATGGCTTTGAAAATAGTTATGTAATAACAATTGGTCCAAGTTTTGATAGTATGTTTACTTCTGATCAAATTGCAAGTAATATGAAAGGATCTATGGAAAATTTATTTAACACATTTAATATCAACCAAATACTTTTAATTGATTCTGATATGCTAAATAATTGTTATAATGATAGTGATGACCCTAAATGTGAACCATCGACATCCAACTTAAGTTATGCCATAAATAGTTATCTTCAAACATTAAATAATACAACTTATAATTATTATATCGTCGTAGAATATTCGGAACAAACCGTAGATGGGAAATTAAATAAATGCATCCCTGGTACTGACGAAGGATGTACCCTTTACTATGTTTCCTTAGGAATTTAGGTGAATTTATGAAAAATAATAAAGGTTTTATATCGATTTCTGTAGTTTATTCTTTCTTTATGGTGTTTTTAATATTATTACTATTTATTGTCAATAACCTAGTTAATAATCGCCTTCTTTTAAATACTATCAAAGATGAAATTAAAGAAAACATTTCCGATACGACATTTTCTAGATATTTGATAAATCATGCTGAAGAAATTGGCTTAACTCACCATAATAGTAGTCTTACTAATGGTGCTGCGGATAATTCTTATCGCTTTACAGGAGCAAATCCCAATAATTATGTATGCTTTGGATCAGAAGCAAATCCTTGTCCAAGCACTAATTTATATCGTATCATCGGTGTTATTGACAGTCGAATTAAATTAGTTCATAACAGCGGCATAACTTCTAGACAAATTGATAATACCGATACTAACTATTATGTCAATACTGCTATTTATAATTACTTAAATAATGATTTTTTAAATACTTTGAGTGCTTATTCAACTTTTATCGCCGATAGCACATGGTATATCGGAGGAGTTAGTAGTACAAGTATAAGTGATAATATCAAAACTATCTATGAAAATGAAGTAGGTATAAATCGTAATAACTCTGTAAGAATTGAAGAAAAAATTGGTATGATTTATGTAAGTGATTATGCCTATGCAACCACTCCAGAAAATTATGGTTCAACTATTACTAGTGCTAACAATTGGTTAAATATGTCACAAAACTACTGGACTAACTCACGGGTTAATACTACCAATAATCAGTTCTTTTACATTAACACCTCGGGTAATTTAGCAATATCTGATGTATCCAATACTTATGTAATTCGTCCTTCGTTTTATCTAAACAGTACTGTTATGTTATCAAGTGGTGATGGCACAATTAATTCGCCATATAGAATCGAGGTATAATTATGTTAAATAAAAAAGGAACAACACTCGCCGAAGTAATCATTAGTATTGCTTTAATATCTGTCGTTTTAGTATTTATGATTAGATTGTTAATCGATTTAAATAATATGCAAACTAATACGACTTATGCTACTGGTAATCAAGTAAATAGGGCCGAAATTCTTCGAATGATAGGGAATGACTTAAACAATAAAGATATAGCTAGTATTACTGATAATAGTGATGCTAACAATTTAAATATAACTTTTGGTTTTACCGATGGTACTAGAGCAAGCATCAGCACTACGAGTGAAATATTTACATATACAAGTTCTGATAACACTTTAAGACGTTGGATTATAGAAGATGGTTCAATTTATGTAAATAGGGCAAAAGTTTATTATAGTGCAGATAGTAAAGCCGAAAATAACAAAATCTATACTTTAATAATCGATATTGAAGTTCATACGATTAATGAAGAAAATGATGTTGAAAATAATAATACATTAGATGATATTATTATAAGTTATATGGGTAGTGTTGAAGACTTTAGCACCCCATTATCTTGCTTAGGTCAAGGTTGTTAATATAACAGCAATAATTGTTTGGTAAATGCGCCCTTTTAGAAAATATTTATATTCGAGATTTGCTTCATCGAGAATGCATTTTACTTGTGTATGAATCGATAATCCCCCAAAAGAAATAAAAATAATAGCTAAGATATCTGGATTACTTAAATTACTATTGATTAACATATTTAATCCTTGCGTCATCTCTAAAAGGCCTCGAAATATCACATTCAGTTTTAAAATATCACTTATAACTAAATAAAAAGTTATGGCTCCCAAAACCATTGTAGTAGTTGTCATAGCTTTTTTTATGGACCCTGATATATCAAATTTTGTAGTTACATCATTTTGAGTATTCATATTTAGTTTTTTTCGCCAAATTAAATAAATTATAAAGTTACTAAGATAATGAATTAGCATAAGTTTAATAGTTATATTAGTGTTCCCAAATATGGCATTTAACATTGTATATAAAAAGAGGGGATTAGCAAAATAAGTAAACATGAGCGTTATATTAGCATTTTCTTTGCTCATTTTCCCTTGCTTAAAAAGGCTACCAATTATTACTGCAGAAGTTGGGCTACCACTTAGTAAGGACATGACAAAAGCATAAATACTGTTATTTTTAAAAACTTTTTCAAATCCTAATTTGATTAAAGTATCATTGATAACTATCATAATAAAAAGATAGGGAAAAACTTTGTAAAGCCATAACTCTACAGCATTAATACTACTAGTTAAAACAATAGAATAATTTTTAAAAATTAAAAAAATAAGTATAAGAATTGTCAAATAAACAAAATTTTTTCTCATAACAATCCCCTTTTTTGCTATAATTAATTAGGTGATCTAATTGTTTAATAAATTATATGAAAATATCAAAAGTTTTATTGTTGAAAATTATAAATTTTTATTAGTTTGGGGAATCATAATATTTTTATTTTTCTATGAATTTCCCTTTGTAATATACACACCCGGAGGGATTGTCAATTTAGAAAGTCGTATTGAGGTTGAAGATGGTTATGAAACCGAAGGATCTCTAAATATGAGTTATGTTTCTTTAGTCAAAGGAACACTACCTATGATATTGCTTTCTTATGTTATTCCTAACTGGGATTTAATTAAAAGTAGTGAAATAACTATTGAAGATGAATCGGTCGATGAACTTTTAGAAATGGAAAAACTTTATATGCAATCATCCATCGATAATGCTACAATTTTAGCTTATCAAACAGCTGGAGCTGAAATTAATATTACTAGAGAAGTAAATAATATTATTTATATTTCAGATGAAGCTGAAACAAATTTAGAAGTTTATGATGAAATATTGCAAGCCGATGGCCAAAATATTACTACTGTTGATGAGTTAAAAGAAATTGTAAATAGCAAAAAAGAAGGAGACACCATTATTTTTACTGTAAATCGTAATGGAAAAGAGCGAGAATGCCAAGCTAAGATATATGATACTAGCGACGGCTTAAAAGTAGGGATTTCTTTTCTTACGACATATGAATATGAAACAGACCCCAAAATATCCGTTGAAACTAAAGCAAGCGAATCTGGTACCAGCGGTGGACTTATGTTAACTTTGGCTATCTATAATGCTCTTACTCCTGACGATATAACTAAAGGACGCACTATTGTTGGCACCGGAACTATTTCCTTAGATGGTACTGTCGGAGCTATTGATGGCGTTAAATACAAGATTCTTGGTGCTGACAAAAATGATGCTGAAATTTTCTTATGTCCAATGGAAAATTATGAAGAAGCCTTGAGAGTAAAAGAAGAATTTGATTTAGATATCAAGATTCATGGTGTTGCTACCTTCCAAGAAGCCTTAGAATATTTAACTAATTAATTCAAATATTAAATTATTTGAATTTTTTTTATGAAAAAAAAGGAAATAGCTTCATTTTTCAGATATATATTAATGAAAGGAGGTTAAATATGCCATAATATTTATTTTGCTAATTATTATTAAAGGAGGGGAGGCTAAATTATCAAAATACTTAATAATAAATTAGTTGTTTTAAGCATTTTAATATTTTTAAGTTTATTAGTTGTAGGTTTGAGTTTTTATCTTGTCTATATGGTTAACAATCCAGAAGAATGTATCTGTGATAACATAGCAGATATATCTCGCGATTCTGAAAAAGAGACTCCAGTTTTATCGACGATGCACATTGAAATTAAAGGTGCTGTAAATAATCCAGGAGTATTTACTGTAAATGAAGGAAGCATTATAAATGAGGCTATCGCTCTAGCTGGCGGTTTTACTGAAGATGCTTACACAGATAACATTAATTTGAGTAAAAAAATAAGCGATGAGATGGTCATTTATGTTTTTAGTAAATCTGAATATCAAAAAGGTACTACAAATAGTAGTGATAATACTAAAGAAAACTATTATATTGATAATGCCTTAAAAAATAATGTAAGCATTATAACTAGTGAAACTAATCCAAGTGACTCACCAAGCAATAATACCTTGATAAATATTAATATTGCTGGAGTTACTGAATTAATGGAATTACCGGGGATCGGCGAAACAAAAGCCAATAACATCATAACTTATCGAGAAAATAACGGCTATTTTAAAACTATTGAAGACATCAAAAATGTCAATGGTATCGGAGATGCAACGTTTGAACAACTTAAAGCTTATATTACGGTGTAATATTCTTTTTATTGTTTTATTTATTTTTACCATACTATATATCTTATTTTTTACTGTTATAATTAAATATGATTCAAAGTATGATGGTACTGAAACAACTATAACAGGAAAAATTAGAGAATATAGCATCAACGGCAGTAAGCTACAAATGACTATTGCTAGTAAAGAAGATATTATTGCTTCTTATTACATTAAAAGTGAAGAAGAAAAAGAAAATCTGTTAGAAAATATAGTTATTGGCCAAACAATCAATTTGTCTGGTACTTTAGAATTACCTTTAAATAATACTATTCCCAATAATTTTAATTATCGTAAATATCTTTACAATCAAAAGATATATTATTTATTTAATATCGATTCTTATGTCATTCAAGATGATGCTAATTTTATTGATAAAATCAAAGATTATCTTTATAAAAGAGCTTATAATTTAGATAATAGTAGTTATCTTTTGGTCCTAGTTTTAGGAGATAAATCATTAATAAGTAGTGAAATTTATAGCAACTATCAAACTAATGGTACTAGTCATTTGCTAGCTATCTCCGGTTCTCATATTGCCGTTTTGTTAGTAGTATTTTCCTTTGTTCTGCGTCATCTTAAAGAAATTCCAAGATTGTTAACTCTAAGTGCAATCTTATTTTTCTTTGCGTTTATTACCAACTTCCAAGCGGCAGTAATGCGAGCAATTATATTTTTCATATTAAGTAGCATTAATAAGATAAAAAAACTTAATTATTCTAATCTCCAAATACTCTTTATTACTGCTTATATCTTAATCTTAATTAATCCTTTTATTATCTATGACTTAGGATTCATATATTCCTTTACTGTCTGCGGAGGTATTATATATTATAGTGATAAGATTACTGGTAATTATTTTATCAAAATGTTCAAACTAAGTTTAATTTCATTTCTTTTTAGCTTGCCAATTAGTGCTTGTATTAATTATGAGGTTAATGTTACTTCAGTTTTAATAAATATGATATTTGTTCCCTGGATATCAGTAATTGTATTTCCACTTTCTATAATTACTTTTATATTTCCGTTTCTAAATCCATTATTAAGCATTACTTTAAATATCACAGACTTTCTTAACAATTTATTTGTTGAATTCAGTTTATTTATTAATATTCCTAAAACTAGTATTATTTTTATTGTTTTATTATTTATATTTATTATTTTATTAAAACATAATAAGAAGTATTTTTTAGGTATTATTGGTGTATTACTTATTATTAAATTTATTCCCAAATTAGATAGTAATTATTATATTTATTATTTAGATATAGGGCAAGGAGATAGTACCATTCTAATTGCTCCTCATCAAAAAGAGATAGTAATGATTGATACCGGAGGTAAAACTACATATAACACCGAGAAATGGAAAAAGAGTAATAAAACTTATAATTTGAGTGATAATACTATTAAATTATTAAAAAGTTTAGGAATTACTAAAATTGACAATTTAATTCTTACCCATGGCGATACGGATCATGCCGGAGAAGCAATAAATATAATAAATAAAATTAAAGTAAAAAATGTAATATTTAATCATGATACTTTTAATGATTTAGAAGCAAAAATAATTACTGCTTTAAAAAAGAAAAAAATTGATTATTATCAAGCTATAAAAGGATTAGATTTTTATAATAATAAACTATATTTCATAAATAATGAATTATCTGATAATGAAAATGATAACTCTATTGTCTTATATACTAGTATTAATGGTTTAAAACTATTATTTATGGGAGACGTTGGAGTAGATGTCGAAGATAAACTAATAGATACATATAATATTTGCAATATCGATATTTTAAAAGTAGGACATCACGGAAGTAATACTAGTACATCTTTAGATTTTATTAATTATACTAATCCCAAATATTCTATTATATCTGTAGGTAGGAATAATCGGTATAACCATCCTAATGACGAGGTATTAGATATCCTAAAATATACAAATATATATAGAACTGATAAAGATGGTAGTGTAGTTTTTAAAATCAAAAACAATAAATTTAGTATAAAAACACATACTCCATAGGAAGGAGGTTTATGAATTATTATAAAGAAATAAAAAATGAATTAATAAATAATGAGATAACCAAGAGAGTAAAAGATTATAGCAAAAATAAAAGTGACTTAACTACTTATTATAATGTTGGTAAATTACTTAGTGAAGCAGGTAAGCATTATGGTGAAAGTATAATCGAGGAATATTCTAAAAAATTAACACTAGAATTAGGAAAAGGATATAGCAAAAGAAATTTGTGGTTAATGTTAAAGTTTTATGAAACTCAGAAAATGCAGACAGTGTCTGCACAATTATCTTGGTCACATTATTGTGAACTATTAGCTATTGATTCCATAAATGAAATAAATTATTATATTATGATAACAGAACAACAAAATTTATCAGTTAGACAGTTGCGTGAAAAAATAAAAAATAAAGAATATAAACGATTAGATGATACAACTAAGAATAAATTAATAATTAATGATTCTCCAACAATTGTAGATTTTATCAAAAATCCTATTGTTATAAAAAATATTCTTAATAAAGAAATAATTTCTGAAAAATTGTTACAACAACTAATATTAGAAGACATCCCGTCATTTTTACAAGAATTAGGTAATGGCTTTTCGTTTGTAAAAAATGAATACAGAATAAAAATAGGCAATAATTATAATTACATTGACTTACTTCTTTATAATATTAAGTTTAATTGTTATGTAGTTGTAGAACTTAAAGTAACTGAACTAAAAAAAGAGCATATTGGTCAAATAGAAGTATATATGAATTATATAGATAGGAACTTAAGAGAAATAAATCAAGATAAAACAATTGGAATTATCATATGCAAAAAGGATAATAAATTTATTATGGAATATTGTAGTGATCATAGAATATTAGCTAAAGAATATAAACTAATGTAATAATGTTTTACCTACACAATAATTAACATAATCCATAAAATATAATACATTATATAATGTTTTTATAGATAGAGAAGAGATTCTCTTTTCTTATTGTCAAAAATATAGTAAAATAAAAGTACTGAGGTAGTAAATATGAATATATATTTAATTAGTAATGAAAGTTTTAGACTTATTGATAAGGAAATATCAAAAATAGTTAAAGATAATGCTTATGAAATATTTAATTTGAATAAAAGTAGTATCAAAGAAGTATTAGAAGAGGCTAGTTATTTTTCGCTAGATAATAATAAAAAATATTTGGTAATTAGCAACGCTGATATATTTGGTAGCGATAAAATTGATGATAGTATAACTGATTCATTAATTAATTATTTTAATAATCCTAATCCCAATACAGTACTAATTTTTACTACTCAAAAACCAATTGATTCTAGAAAGAAAATTGTTAAAGAATTAAAAAGTAAATATAAAGTAATTAATGCTCCTAAAATGGATAGAAAACAAATTAGTGAAAAGTTAACAAATTATGTTAAAGAAAATGATTTTGATATTGACTATCAAAGCGTTAATTATATTGTAAATAATTGCTACAATAATTTAGATATTATGTTTAACGAATTAGATAAAATAATGTTATATTATAATTTTCCCTGTCGAATTAAATATACAGATGTTATAGCTATCGTTGGTGCTGAACTTGATAGTAACAATTTTCATTTTGTTAATGCTGTTATTGACAAAAAACTTGAAGAGTCTTTAAAACTACTTAACAGTCTTAAAATTTATAAGGTAGACAGTACAATTCTAGCAACATTATTAGCTAGAGAATATCGTCTTATGTATTACGTCAAAAAAATGTATCAAAAGAGAATTGATATATATGAAATTTGCCAAAATCTTAGTTTAGCAGATTGGCAAGTAAACAAATTATATAATAATGGTTTACATTATAGTGAATCAGAATTATTAAAAAACTTAGTAGATTTATGCAATATCGATATGAATATTAAGAAAGGAATTTGGGATAAAGACATTGCCTTATATGGATTTTTGTTAGATGCCTGCAGTTAATTTATGAAACGTATACAAAATTATTTTCTCTTATTTATGATGTACGCCTTGATTGGTTGGCTTTATGAAGTATTTTTAGAAGTAGTAGTTTATCAGTGGGGATTTTCTAATCGTGGTGTTTTATTTGGTCCATACTTACCCGTTTATGGTTTTGGGGCTTTAGCTTTTATTCTGTGTTTCTACAAATTAATTAAAGATAAACCATTAAAGAAAAAACTTTTATATATTCCAATCATTTTCTTAGGATGTATGATTGTGGCAACTGCTTTAGAACTTGTAACTTCTTATATTTGTGAATATTTTACAGGATCCTGGCCGTGGCAGACTTATGCCGATTACAAATATAATTTTGAAGCAAGGATTGCTCTAAGTCCAAGCATTCGTTTTGGTATCGGCGGAGTAATATTTTTATATATTTTACAGCCATTATTTGATAAGTTATTATCAAAATTAAGTGACAAAACTAGAAATATAATATTTTATCTATTATTAGTTATTCTTATAATAGATATAATCTGTTCTTTTTTCATATTTTAATGTGCTATTACCATTTTATATTTTTACATAGGATTTACATATAGATAAAATGTGCATATTGACTTTTATAAGCAATTTTTCTAAAATAATAATTGAATAATATGATAAAAATTTTCAAAATAAGGAGTCGGTTAATATGCAAAAAGAAACAAACGAAAAGAAAGTATTAGTATTATCTTTTCTTGGAGTAATAACTTTAATAGCAGTAGTAGTTGGAGCAACATATGCGTACTTTACAGCGCAAGGTGGAGATTCAGCAAATACAAATGTTAATGTTCAAACTAGTACAACTGATAATTTATCATTCCAAGTGGGAAGTGCTATTAATTTAACCGCTAACCAAGAAGATTTTGCTCAAGGTATGGGTAATAAAAGTGGTAGTACATTTGCAAGAGCAACACTAACTGCCAATAATGCTACAAATAATGCAATGAGAAATTACTATGTATATTTAAATATAACAAGTAATGATTTTGAATATACTACAGGTGATGAACAAGCAGAAATATTATTAAAAATAACAGACCCAGATGGAACAGAAGTAACAGAATTATCAGGATTAACAAGAAAAACTAGTGGTACAGACACTAATCAAGTAACAGGCTTTGATATAACAACAGCAACAGGTTTAATAACAATCGCCGATAATTATGAAATAGTATCAACGGGAACAGAAACACAAGAATGGCAAATAGAAGTAATATTTGCAAATTTAAATAGTGACCAAAATGCTAATACTGGTAAAAGTTTTAGTGCAAATTTAATAATTCAAGAAGCCCCATATGAAGAAGTAACAACATTAGGAAATTTTGCAGAATATATAACAACACAAGTATATACTGGAACTGATGGAGATAATGGATTATATTATCACGATGCCGATTTAGCAAATGGAGCCCAAGATAATTCATACAGATATAGTGGAGCAAATCCAAATAATTATGTATGTTTTGGAGTAACAGGAGCAGATTGTCAGAATCCTGAAAATCAATACAGAATTATAGGAGTATTTAATAATCAAGTAAAACTAATTAAATCAACAAGTTATGGAAATTATGCTTGGGATGCAGATTCCAATACATGGGATGCAAGTACAAAACCAGATATATATACAACATTAAATACAACGTATTACGACACAATTCCAATAGAATGGCAAAATATAATAGTAGACACAACATGGCAAGTTGGAGGAATGGAAGTAAGTGAAACAAATACGGTCAAACAATATTATGACGTAGAAGTAGGATCAGGTCAAAGTGGATATGAAGAAACAATGAAAATAGGATTAATGTATATGTCAGATTATGGATATGGATCAACTACAGAAAAGAGGGTAATAGGATTATGGGGAAACAATTATGGAACAGATAATTGGCTATACTTAGGTTCCGATGAATGGTTAATTTCTCGTTTTATGAGTAATTCGGTTGGTTCATTTCTTGTGAGTCACAGCGTCGGTGGCATTGTGTACTATGACAGAGTCAGCAGTTCGTTTGCTATTCGCCCGTCCTTTTATCTAGAGTCAAACGTTGTGTTGAGTAGTGGTACTGGTTCGTCTGCTGACCCATATCAAATTGTAATTTAATGCACAAAATAACATCGATTTTTATTTCATCGATGTTATTTTTTCTGTATTTTTAAAATTTAATTTAGCATATTTATTTAAAACTTCAAATCCTTTATCTTGAACTAACTTTTGAGCCACTTCATCAACAAGCGTTCCAGCACCTTTAGGAATATCTATTCCTAATTCAGTACTTATATCATGCATAGTTTTTAAAAATATATATCTACTTATTATTGAAGCGCATGCAACACTCAAAC
>CALVVJ010000031.1 GCA_944363835.1 uncultured Bacilli bacterium
TGAACTACTTCCTGTGCAATACTATCTACTCTATCATCGTCATTACCATACTTAGGGAATTCCCCATCTATTTCAAAGTCGATTGCTATACCATCTTCATTACGAACTGGTTTTACTTTGGCATATTTAATTGCAGATAAACTATCAGCCACAACAGAAAGCCCCGCAACCCCATAAGCCATCAAACGTCTTACATTAGTATCATGTAAAGCCATTTGCCCTGCTTCATAAGCATATTTATCATGCATGTAGTGAATGATATTCATAGCCCCAGCATAAATGCGTGCTACTTCTTCAAGTACTTTAAAATAAGCTTTCTTGACTTTTTCATAATCGAGCACTTCATCAGTTATCGCCGGAACATCTAAGACCTTATCTCCTTTTACTTCATCAACTCCACCATTGATTGCATAAAGAAGTGCCTTAGCTAAGTTTGAACGAGCTCCAAAAAATTGCATATCTTTACCAACACGCATAGCAGATACACAACAAGCAATTGCATAATCATCACCATATATAGGGCGCATTATATCATCATTTTCATATTGAATAGAATCTGTTTTAATACTCATTCTTGCACAATACTTTTTGAAATTTTCTGGTAGTTTTTCACTCCACAACACTGTCATATTAGGTTCTGGTGCTGGATTTAAATTCGTTAAAGTATGTATAATACGATAACTTGTCTTAGTAACCATCGACTTACCACTTTCACTTACTCCCCCGATAGAACAAGTTACCCAAGTAGGATCACCTGAAAATAATTCATCATAATCTGGTGTTCTTAAATGTCTTACCAAACGAAGTTTAATAACAAATTGATCAATCAACTCTTGGGCATCTTCTTCTGTTAATATGCCTTCTTCAATATCTCTATTTATATAAATATCAAAAAATGCATCAACCCGTCCTAAGCTCATTGCTGCTCCATTATTTTCCTTAACAGCAGCTAAGTATGCTAAATAAGTCCATTCAATAGCTTCAAATGCATTCTTAGCAGGCTTACTTATGTCAAAGCCATATTTTAAAGCCATGCTTTTCATTTCTTCTAATGCTCTATATTGCATTGACACATCTTCTCTTAAGCGAATTAATTCATCTGTCATTTCTCCAGTAAGATTCTCAAAATCTTCCTTTTTCTTTGCCATCAAGAAATCGATACCATATAAAGCAACTCTACGATAATCGCCAATTATTCTACCCCGACCATAAGCATCAGGAAGTCCTGTAAGTAAACCTACATGTCTTGCTTTTTTAATTTCTGTTGTATAAGCATCAAATACCCCTTGATTATGTGTTTTTCGGTAAGCATTAAAATATTTATCAATTTCAGGATTTAATTTATATCCATAAGCCTCAAGTTCTTGATAAACCATCCGAATTCCACCATAAGGATTGACTATTCGCTTAAGTGGTGCATCTGTTTGAAGTCCAACTATGACTTCATTATCTTTATCAATATAACCGGCCTCATAATTATCAATACCAGAAACATGATCTACATCTATATCTAACACATGTTTTTTTAATTCTTCCTTAAGCAAATCTTCGCATATGCTCCATACTTTCTTAGTTTTATCTGTTGGACCTACTAAAAAAGATTCATCTTCATCATACTCAGAATAATTAAGTTGAATAAATTCTTCAACATTAATTTCCTCATTCCATTTTCCATTTTTAAACTTTTTCCATTCTTCCATTTTCTTCATCCTTTCGTGCATTTTAATTATATTATATCGTCTAAATAAAATCTACTCATTTTTACTATTTTTTTATTTTTTCATTTTTTCAAAAAACAAAAAAATAACCATTTTATCCAATAATATTATCATCTAAAACAGTTATTTTATCCCTAATATATGCCAAAATATTCAATTATATAAAAATTTACATTTATTGACATAATTTAAATATTTATTTTTTTCTAATAATTTAAAATATCGAATTTTAATTATCAAGATTATTTTCCTTAATTATTTTTTCCACATCACTTTCTCTTATATTAAGTGATTTAGCAATCGTTGAAATTGGAAGTTTTAATTCGAGCATATTTTTAATAACATCTATTTCTTTTCTTTTTCCTCACTATATGGATATATAAATGTATCTTCACTATATTTCATTAACGCATCACCATACTCCCTTATTATTTCATCACTTATAAAAATCTTTTAGCTCATCTAATTCACCTTTATCATAGCAAAATTTCTTAATATTATCTACTTTTGTCGAACTAAAAAAATCCACTAGGATCTTTATTCCTAATGGACTATTACCATTTATTTTGTCGCTATTTCAATTAATTTATCCAATAACTCTGAATAACTTATTCCCATATTTTCTATCATTTTGGGATACATACTTATTTCTGTAAATCCTGGCATCGTATTTATTTCATTCAAATATATTTTATTAGTATCTTTTTCTACAAAAAAGTCTATTCTAGCTAATCCTTTGCCATCGATTGCTTTAAAAGCTCTTTTAGCAATACCTCTAATATCATTTGTTATTTCCTCACTAATTTCTGCAGGAATCACTGTTTTTGATTTGCTATTTTTATATTTTGCGTCAAAACTATAAAATTCTGTCGCAGACAATATTTCCCCTGGAGCCGAAACTAAATCATCTAAAACAGCACACTCAATTTCTCGTGCTACAATGGCTTTTTCTATCAATATCTTTTTATCATATTTTTTAGCTTCATAAAGTGCTACATTTAATTCATCAGCATTACTTGCTTTACTTATACCTATTGATGATCCACTATTCGCCGGTTTAACATAAACAGGATAGCCAAATTCCTTTTTTATCAGATTATCAATATCTACTACCGTAACTTTCTGAGTACTATAATCATCTAAAACATAGAAAAAATCTATCCCATCATACTCGATGTATATATCTGGAGTAACTAAAATTCCAGCCCTTTCAAGAATTTTTTTTGTAATAACTTTATCCATACAAACACTACTTGATAAAATACCACAACCAACATAAGGAATATCGAGCATTTTAAGTAATCCTTGAATCGCCCCATCTTCTCCATAAGCACCATGCATCACTGGTATGATGCAATCCATATTTTGTAAATACTTAAAAACATTATTGATGGCCTTAATATTAGTGGGCAATTCTCCAATCTTATATACATCTTGCTTTTTGGGATCATCCAAAACTTCATACCATTCATTTTCTTTATCGATATATATTGGATATATATCATATTTCTTTTTATTTAAGTTCTTAATAACACTAGACCCACTTACCACAGATACTTCATGCTCTGTGGACTTACTTCCAAAAATTATTCCTAATTTCATAAAACTCCTTATTTAATAGCATCAACTATTTCCTTAAAATTCAGTGAATTGCTAGCCTTAATTAACACCTTATCATCTTTTTCTAATATATTATTTAAACAATCAATTGCTTCCTTATTTGAAAGAAAATGGTAGCAATTCTTTACTTTAAAACCTAAAGATATAACTTCATAATTAATGTATAAAGCACCATCCCCTACTGTTATTAAAATATCGATTTTTTCTTTCCAAATTAATTTACCTATATCTCGATGAAGTTCTTCTGTATAATTTCCTAACTCTTTCATCGTTCCTAAAACTGCAATACGTCGTCCTTCTAAACTGCCTAAATACTTAATAGCATAACGCATCGAATCAAAGTTGGCGTTATAGGAATCATCAATTATCGTTATATTTTTCTTTTCATCATTAATTATATTCATTCGATTGCTACTTAATTCAAAATTTAAAATACCATTGCGCACTTTATCATCATCAATATCAAAAATACTAGCCACTGCAATTGCTTCTAAAGCATTGTAAACAAAATGTTCTCCCCCAACAGGGACATTATAACTAAAATTATTGCAAGTAAATGTAGTACCATCATCTTCTAAAGAAATATTACTCGCCTGAAAGTCACTAGGATTATTGATACCGACAGTTAAAATGTGATACTTATCTTTATTTTCTAAGTACCAATCATGCAATAAATCATTGTCATTATTGATAATTAAAGTTCCTTCTGGATTAAGTCCTTCTAAAATTTCTAACTTAGCTTTTAAAATATTTTCCCTACATCCTAAATTTCCAATATGAGCAGTTCCTACATTGGTAATTACCGCCACATCAGGTTTAGCAATATTCGTAAGATAACTTATTTCCCCCAGATGATTCATGCCCATTTCCAACACCAAAACTTCTGTATCATCATCTAAAGCCAAAATAGTTAAAGGAAGCCCTAAATGGTTATTTTGATTGCCAATAGTCTTATGTGCATTATATTTTTCTTTTAAAACACTATAAATAATATCTTTAGTACTAGTTTTACCAGCACTTCCTGTAACTGCTACTACTGGGCACTTAAACAAACTTCTTTTATATTTGGCTAATTCTCCTAATGCTTTAATTGAATCTTCAACAACTACAATACTTTTACCATTTTCTTCTAAATACTTTTCATCTTCTTTATTTATAGTATAATCATCTAAAATAACTATTGTAGCACCTTTTAAAAAAGCATCCATATAAAATTTATTGCCATCATTTTTCTCACCCTTAATACCAACATAACAATCCCCAGCATTAATTTTTCTTGTATCTATTTTTACGCCATTAATTACCTTATTTACCCTATTATAAACAGTAACTACAGATATATTTTCATATATAGCTTGGGTATTCATCTAACCACATCCTCACTTAATTATATCCTATTTAAAGAATTTTGTATACACATCATCAAAATTTTCAACTTCGACAATTTCTAAACTTTCTTTAATTTCCTTAGGAATTTCTTCTAAATCACTAAAATTACTTTTAGGTATATACACCATCTTGATATTCTCATTATAAGCACCGATAAGTTTTTCTTTTAATCCGCCGACCTTTAAAATGCTTCCATTAAGTGATACTTCTCCTGTAAAAGCAATATCTTCTCCAATTGTTTTTTTCTCAAGCATGCTAAGTAAAGCCACAGCAATGCTAAGCCCTGCTGAAGGCCCATCTTTTTTCGTCGTCGCATCTAAGAAATGGAAGTGTAAATCGACATTATTCAAATTATATTTATAATGACTTTTGACAAAAGAAACAATAACCTTAATACTTTCTTCCATAACTTGCCCAACACTACCAGTAATCAAAATATTACCATTACCTTTATATTCCAAAACCTCTGTTTTAGTAACCAACCCACCCAAAGTAGTATACGCTAGTGAATTTACTACCCCAGGATTTTTTTCTAAAAGAGTATCTGTCGTATATTTAGGATTTCCTAAAAGTTTAATAACTTTCTCTTGATTAATAGTTTTAATATTATTAATAGCCATCTTCCGAACTAAAGAACTTAAAACTCGTTCTAAATCTCTTACTCCCGCTTCTTTAGTATAAGAATTGATTATAAAATATAATAAAGCATCTGAAAAATGAATATTATCGATAATAATATGATCTTTATATATTCTAGGTAACAGATATTTCTTAGCTATATCTTTCTTTTCAAAAATCGTATAACTATTTAATTCAATTACTTCAATACGATCAATTAAAGTACTAGGAATATTTTCTATATTATTAGCAGTAAGTATAAATAAAACATTACTTAAATTGAAAGGTTCCTCAATGTAATTGTCGACGAAATATTTATTTTGAACAGGATCTAATATCTCCAATAAAGTACTAGCAGGATCTCCCTTATAATCTTTGACCATCTTATCAACTTCATCGATAAGAATTACTGGATTATTTACCCCACATTTTACTAATCCTTGAATTATCTTACCCGGAGAAGCCGCCAAATAAGTTCTTCTAGAGCCGATTAATTCAGTTGAATCATTTAATCCTCCAACACTAATTTTATAAAATTTCCGATTCAAACTCTTAGCAATAGCCATAGCAATGCTTGTCTTTCCTACACCTGGAGGACCTACCAAACAAATAATTGGACTACTAATATTTTTATTGATATTTTTAACTGCCACATATTCCGCAATCCGTGTTTTAATGTTTTCAAGTCCATAGTGAGACTCATTTAATTCTTTTAAAACAATATTAAAATTAGCATTTTCTTTGGTGCTCTTATTCCAAGGCAAACTTAAAACATAATCGATATAATTACGTAAAACACTAATTTCGGGACTAGCTTCATTCATAACTTCATATTTAGTTATTTCTCTAGTTATTTTTTCTTTGATTCTTTTTTCTATTTTAAGTTTTTCTAAAGTTTCTTTAAATCTAGCTGTTTCCTCTTCTTGCCATGTCGATTCACCCAATTCTTTTCTAATGACTTTCATTTTTTCTTTCAAAACAAAAGTTCTTTGATCTCGAATAAGTATTTCATCAACACTATCATCAAGTTCTGCATCTAACTCAGCAATTTTAATTTCTTCTTGCATATCCCTAATTAAAGCCTTAGCTCTCTTAATTGGATTGATTTCTTGCATATATTCTAACTTTTTATTTATCCCAAATGGTAAATAAGAAGCAATAGCATCAGTAACCCGATTTAAATCTTTTGAGTTACTTACAAAAGCCAATATATCATTTGAAGCACTATTAGACTTTTCAATATAATTATTCAATACTTCTATTAGTTTTCTTAAAATGGCATTGCCATCTTCTTCAGTTAAAGATGGAATATCGATATACATAGCCTCACTAAATAGTATATCGTCACTTCCCCCATAATAACGATTAATCGCTACCCTTTTAATTCCTTGAATCTTAACTCGAATTCCCCCTTCAACTTCGAGTTTACTTCTAATATGGGCAATTACTCCAACTTTGGGTAAATCTTCAACACTCGGATCCTCTTCTTTAGAATCCGTCGGAGCAATCACTAATATTTCATTTTTATAATTTAAAGACGCTTCTTTAATGGCCTTTTCACTAACAATATTATTTAATTCTAACTTTATTTCCTGTTTAGGAAGTATTACTAAATTTTTCAAAATAATTACTGGAACATCAAACATGCGCACACCTCCCGAACTCAAAAGTTATTATAATAGTTTTAAAATGTTTTGTAAAGAACAATTAACCTAAAAATTATTAAGAGCATACACTACTATAGAATAAGGAGGTTAAATACGTGTTTACATGGTTTACTAGTTTAAGTTACCCCATCCAAGCCCTAATTGCTACCCTTTTTACTTGGGCCATTACCGCCTGCGGAGCAGCTGTCGTCTTTCTATTTAAAAAAGTCAACAAAACCGCTTTGGATGCTATGCTAGGATTTGCAGCAGGAGTTATGATTGCAGCTACATTTTTCTCATTGCTTTCTCCCGCTATTGAGATGGCTGAAACACTCCAAATGATTCCTTGGCTAGTTGTATCTCTTGGCTTCTTAGGAGGTGGAATCCTTCTTTACATCGGCGACAAAATATTCGATATTTTAACACGTAAATGCGAAAAGAAAGATACTGAAAAAAGAAGCCTTAAAAGAAGTATCATGCTCATTGCATCCATTACATTACATAACATACCAGATGGTTTATTAATTATGTAACGTTATAGACTAACCCCAAAATATATGATAAAATATTATTATCGAAGGGATTGATATTTATGGATGAATTAAACTTAGGAAATCAATTTTTAAGTAATGGTTTTACCATTACTAACGCTACTTTATTTAGTAAAGAATTAAAAAGTAACAATATGGAACCATATGATTTGTTAAATAAACTCTTAACTTTACAAAAACTTGCTAATTCTAATAATAATATTGTAACTTTTTCTAAAAGCATGCTCGATAAAATCGACGCATTTACTGAAACTATTCAAAAAAGTATCGAAATAGATAAAATAGATACCCAAATTATAGAAAAAATAAATACTGATTTAGCCAATATTAGCCAAAACTTTGGAACAATCAAAAACTATTTAAAAGCCGAAGCTGAAATGTTAGAATGTAAACAAAGTGTTTTAGATATTAAAAAAGAGATTTATAATCTAGGCAAAAATACCCAACTAGATGCCCAAAGTAAAACAGCAAAAACTCTTCAATTGCAAGAAGAATTAAAATCTTACGAAGAAGCATTAAATAAGGCTAATCAAACTTGCCAAGAACAAAAAGCCATTTATAATAAAAGTGTTCAAGGAACTAACGTAAGTGATTTTAAAAATTCTTTATTAAATTCTATTAATACTTTAGACACCGATATTAAAGAATTAGCTCTTCCAGAAGATTCTAATAAAAAGCTAGCAGAAATAATCCAAGAAATGCGCAATGAAACTGCCTACTATGCTTTGGATAACCTAAAAAGCCAAAATGAATTCGATGCCTTATGCCAAAGATATGGTTTAAAATATGATGCCATTACTCGTGATACAATCCCAACTACTAATGATAAAGTTGCACATTCTGATGATTCGGAAGCAAAAAAAGAAAGTAAAGAAGAACAACCCAAAAATGATAAAACTACTTCTGCGTCTCCTTCTTCAGAAGATACTGAAACCAAAACGGATACAGCATCTTTAGATGGGCCAAAAGAACCAGATGATGTTGAAGTGCTAGCTCCACCGACTCCTGAAGAGCCCAAAATCAAAGTAGTTGCTAAAAAAGCATGCAAATGGCTAAACAAACATAAAAAGCAAATATTAATTGCTGTTGGTATTTCCTTACTTATCGCTGCCACAATTGTTGCACTACAATATTTAATACCAGCAATAACAGCCATGTTAAAAACAGGTGAAGTAGCATCGCTTTCAGGAGCAATGTTAAATAACGGAGCCCTATGGCATGGTGCAATTGCTAGTGAACAAGCAGCTCTTCACAGTGCTAATACAGCCCTAGCATCTGCCATTCAAACAATGACCGGTTCAGAAGCTATCTTTAACGTCGGTTCTGGAGTATGGACTATCGGTGGCTTAGAATTAGGAAAATTCGCCGCTGCTGCTACCGCTAATGCTGCGGCAGCAGCTAGTACTGCTGCCTCCATCAGTAATGGTATCTTAGGTTTAGGAATATCTGGCTTAGGTCTTACTGGCCTTGGAGCAATTATAAAAGAAAAATCACCAGCCTACGAAAACATCAATCAAAAACTAAAAGAATTAGAAAAAAACATCGCATACTTTACACATGAAGAATTTAAAAACAACATCGATATTCTGGTAGAAGCAATTAACACCAATGAAAACTTAACAGAAGCTGAGAAAAAACGCTTAGTAAAAAAAGCTAACAAATTAATTGACAAATCTCTAACATATATCGACAACAATACTGAAACACTTGAAGAAGGGAAAGGAAGATAAAATGAAGGTTGATGAAATAATCGAATTAGAAAACGGAACAAGTTATCTATTATTATTAAATAGCACAATAGATAACACAAACTACTTTCTAGCGGTCAAATTAAATGAACAAGAAGAACCAACTAATGACTATATTGTATTAAAAGAAATAACGGAAAATAACGAAACCTATATCCAAAAGGTAACTGACCCAATTATTCTTAGTAAATTAATCACAGAATATTCTCTAGATTATGAAAGTGATTACCTAGAAGAAGCATAAATACTTCTTCTTTTTTATATATTTTATTGAGGTAACATATGAAATACATTTATAAAATAAAATATGGTTCGTCTTCTTTAGAAAAAATATTAAAACCAATTACTAAGAAATCAAAGAAAAAATGATCTTTCAAGCTGGATTATATATAAGACTATCTAAAGAAGATAAAAACGAAAGTATTAAGAATCAAAAAAACCTCTTAATAAAATATGCTAATGACTTAAATTATCAAATAATTGACACTTACATCGATGATGGTTACACTGGAACTAATTTTAATAGACCTGCCTTCCAAAGGCTCATTCAAGACATAAAAGCCAATAAAATAAATACGGTTATTGTCAAAGATTTATCTCGCTTGGGAAGAGATTACATCAAAACTGGAGAATTAGTAGAACATTTCTTCCCTATTAATAACATTCGTTTTATTGCTATCACTGATAATATTGACACTTACTACGATAATTCCAATAACGATATTGCACCATTTAAAGCCATTTTAAATGACATGTATGCTAAAGACCTATCAAAAAAAATTAGAACTGCCATCAAAACTATGCAAATTAATGGGCTTTGGACAGGGGGATGTCTTCCTCTAGGTTACCAAAAAGATCCTAAGCACAAAAACAAAATAACAATTAATACTTATGAAGCCCAAATAGTAAAACGAATATTTAATATTTTTACAAGTAAACAATCTCTAAAAGATACCAAAAACTATCTTAATAGTTGCAATATTCCTACATTCAGTAAAATAAGACTCAATAAAAACACTAAATGGTCTACTATATCTATTAAAAAAATATTGACTAATGCCATTTATATCGGAGACTTAATTCAAAATAAACATCAGCGCCTAAGTTACAAATACCGAAAAATTATCAATAATCCCCAAGAAAACTGGATTATAACTAAACATAATCATCCTGCAATAATTTCTCCCAAAACATTTGCTAAAACTCAAACACTATTATTAACTCCAAAGAAAAAGGAGTCTCCTCGTCTTCTAGATGGGCTATTATATTGCAAGGAATGTAACCATCATCTAGGAATAAGGAAGAAAAATAAACAAGGGTATAGTTATCTATGTTGCAATTACTACCGTGCCAATTATAAGAAAAAACTGTGTACTGCTCATGCCTTTAATTACGAAACATTAGAAACCGATATTATCAATATTATAAAAAAACATTTGAATAAAAACATTATCATTGATAATAATCTAATTAATAGTATCATCGAAAAAATTACAATTTCTCAAAATAAAGAAGTAACTATTTTTTTTAAGTTTAAAAACATTACCAAATAAACAAACCAGAAGGTATGGCTATTGGTGTAGCGTTTGGTTCCATTGCTTATGGTATCGAAGGAGCCACAGTGAGTGCCGCATTAATGTTAGCATTAGGAATAGGTATCCAAAATTTTCCTGAAGGTTCTGCTGTATCCCTACCTTTACGCCGGGAAGGAATGAGTAGAAGCAAATCATTTCTTTTTGGTAACCTTAGTGGTATAGTAGAACCCATTTCTGCAGTCATCGGAGCAATACTCGTTTTAAAAATCCAAATACTATTACCAATACTTTTATCCTTTGCTGGAGGAGCAATGATATACGTTGTTGTTCAAGAATTAATTCCCGAAAGTCAAACCAACAAGAAAAAAGACCTTATGGCCTTATTTACAATCTTAGGATTTGTCATCATGATGATTTTTGATGTAGCACTAGGTTAACAATCTAGTGTTTTTTATTGAATTCGATAAGGATCTATTTTCGTTCCCGTCCCACCAATATAAGTAACATCAGAGTTTAAATAAAAGGTAGGTCTAATCGCATATTCTCCTAAATTTACACCATTACTATTTACATGCCCTGTTTCAAATATATAAAATGTATATTCATTTCCTGTTGAAGTCCGCGAAATACTCCATTCATATAATCTCATATATAACCAATTGCTATCTGTTGCAGCTCTATAATCATAATCCTCTCCATTATTACTATAACCTGGATAAGTCCAATATGTCGGAACTGCGCCATAATAATAATCACTTACATACATTAATCCTACTTTAGCGTTATATATTGTATTTAATGTATTTATCCCCACTTCATAAGAATAAGTTTCACTCGCATTTACACCATATCCATTTGAATAGGTCATTCCCCCTACTTGCCATGCTACCTCCGCAATTTTACTCGACCAATTGTCTCCTAAAGCATTTATAAAATTTGTATTCAAATTTATTATATTTAGTTTACTACTACTCCAAGTGTTATTATTTTCGGTATTCCAGCGATAAAAATATAGCGTACTTTGACTTCCTTTATAATAACTTCCTAATGAAGTAGTTGAACTAGTGTAAGTTCCATCTGTTCCAAGTAAATTACTGCCGGCATAATCATATTTTATTAACTTCACTTGATTACCAAACACTCCAATTATTCGATATAAGTTATCAACTGGACAAGCATCTTCATCTGAGCCAAAACATACATAATTGTTTGGATTTGCTCCACTATATCTATAACTATTGTCATTTGCCCCATTTGTTAAATCTCCATCATGATAATATAATCCATTTTCTCCATCACTTGTATACAGACATGCTATATATTCTGCTAGTGTTGGCACCTTATCATAATACACATAACACGTATAATACCGAGTAGTAAATGAAGGAAGTGGAAATATATTGAAACTTTTACAATTTACTGTATAATA
>CALVVJ010000032.1 GCA_944363835.1 uncultured Bacilli bacterium
CAAACATATACAATTAAAGTAAAAGCTATAGATAGTATAGGAAGAGAATCAAATATATATGAAATGCAAGTAAAAACAGACGAATACCAATTACCAGTTATAAGAAATGTAACAACTACTAGCACTAAAGATAATATAACAATAAATGTAGCAGCAACCCCAGGAGATGGAAGTATCGTAAGTTATCATTATTCTAAAGATGATGGCAGTAATTATTCTACCACTTCTAATTCGAGTTATACATTTAGTGGATTAACTGCTGGAACGACATATTATATTAAAGTTTATATAACTGATAGTAATGGCAGAACATCATCGGTTTATAGTAGTGTGGTAGCAACAAAAAATCCAACTTATTTTGCAGATTATATAAAGAGAACATATAATGGAGGGACAAATGGATTATATTTACATAATAGTAGTTTAGCTAATAGTGCACAAGATGGTTCATATAGATATGCCGGAGCAAATCCAAATAACTATGTATGTTTTGGCTCAAATGCTGCAAGTTGTCCATCTAATAATCTATACAGAATAATTGGAGTATTTGGAAATCAAGTAAAATTGATTAAAAATACTAGTTTAGGAAATTATGAGTGGGATTCAGATAATATTTGGAGTACAAGTTTTATGAATAATACTTTGTTAAATGGTTCGTATTTGTCTTCCTTAGGGACAACCTGGAGGAATAAAATTGCTACAACCAGTTGGCGTGTAGGTCCGGTTTCAAACAGATATATTTATTATGAGCCACCAATTGCGTATCAATATGAAATAGGAAGTAGCAGTACAGTTGAAACATCATCAGAAAAAATCGGCTTAATGTATATATCTGATTATGGATATGCAGCAAGTCCTTCATATTGGACAACTGGAATGAGTGATTATAATACCGTTTCTGCCAACTGGATGAAATTAAGGGCTAATGAATGGAGCATATCACGCCATGGTACTATGACAATGATATTTGTTGTCGATAATACAGGTAAAGTTATGGGACATTCTCCGGATTCATACACAAATGCAGCCAGACCTGTATTTTATTTGCAATCTACAGTTACTTATGTTAGTGGAACGGGTACATCTAGTAATCCATATAGGATAGACTAATTTATATGTTTCTTTAATGATTTTATGTTTAAAAATACGACAAATATTATATTAACTATTTCAGATATGACTAGAGAATAAATGCCAATATGGCATAGAGAAAGAATGCTTAGAACAATTAATTTTAAAATTACACCATAGAGGGATATTTTCATAGTTGTTTTGGCGTATCCTAAGGCTTGGAGTGAGGAAGTAAGAACTCCTTCTAAATAGAATAAGACAAATACGGGAGCAAGTACTTTAATGTATTTGCTTCCGATTGTTGTTTTATAAAGAGAAAATAATAGAGTGTCGCGGAATACGTAAATAAAGAAAGAAAAAGTAAGACCAATTAGAAGAGCAAATAGTAAACCTTGTTTAATTCTTCTTTTAACCATGATGTAGTTACCTTGGGCGTGAAATTTACTTACTTCTGGTAGTAAAGAGGTTGAAACGGCAGCAATGAAAAAAGATGGCATAGTTAAAAGAGATATACTATATGCGTTATAAGCACCATATTCCGCTAAGATATAGGAACTAGGGTAGCCTGATAATAAAAGTAAGTTGGTTAAGATTATGGGCTCAAAGAAATATCCAATGTTACCTACTATGCGACTTGATACTGTAGGAAGTGATATATCTAGAATGTTAGATATATTATTTTTAGTTGGAGATAAATTGGTGTGAAGATTTATTTTACGGGGTAAGAAGAAAAAGAAGACGATAATACTACTTATTTCTGATATTATGGTAAGGAGTATTAAGCCAATAACAGCATACATTACACCTTTATTCATAAGTATTGGTAGAACAATAATAATGATTATTAGACGAATGATTTGTTCGATAATATTACTAGTAGCATGGGGGAGCATATTTTGCTTGCCGGCGAAATATCCTTTTAAGACACTGGAGATAGATACAAAGGGAAGGGTTAAAACAAAAGCAATAAGAATGGGACCGGCGAGAGGTTCTTTTAGTAGTGTTGTGGCAATAAAATCATGAGTAAGTAAAATGATGATAATAAGAATGGCATTGATACTTAATATTAGGGCTGTTGCTGAAGTAAGAATACGGATGCTTCTTCCTTTGTTTTCGGCGACGAGTTTAGAAATTGAAATGGGAATGGAAAGAGTAGCAATTGTCAAAAGAAGAGAATATGTTGGGGTAGCAATTGTATAAAGACTAATACCATAAGGGCCAATAATTCTAGTGTAGACAATACGAATTACAAAGCCAATTATTTTTGTAAGTAGACCACTTAGTATTAAAATGATTGTCGATTTGATGAAGATATTGTTTTTTTTGCTCATGATTCTCCTTTTCATTATTTTTAAATTGTTATATAATAAGTATATGTGGGGAATAAAAAATACTTTAAAGAATCTTGAGGTGAAACATTATGAACGAAGATACAATAACATTTGCAGAATTAGAACCACGACTTAAAAAAAGAGAAAATTTTAAAGAGATAAAGAAAGCCTATGAATATGCTTTAAAAGAACATACGGGGATGAAACGTTTGAGTGGTGATGATTTTATTACGCATCCTTTGGAAGTTACTAAAATACTTATGGATTTGAATGTTGATGATACGACGCTTGTGGCATCTTTGTTGCATGAAGTTATTAATAATGGAAATACAACTTATGAAGAATTAAGGAATTTATTTGGAGAAGATGTAGCGAAGATAGTTAGTTCTGTATCTAAGATTAATAAATTAGAATTACCTGATAATAATGAATCATCGATTATTTATCTAAGAAAAATTTTGGTGGGACTAGCAGAAGATGTACGGGTATTATATATAAAACTTGCTGATCGTCTTCATAACATGCGGACTAATTGGGCAATAAATCCTGCAAAACAAAAAGAAAAAGCCAATGAAACAATGACTGTTTTAGTACCTATTGCACATCGCCTTGGTATTAATTCGATAAAGAGTGAGTTGGAAAATTTATCTTTGTATTATTTGAAGCCAGATGTTTATAATGATATTTTGGAAAAACTTAATAATACGGTAGCAGAACTCGATGATTATTTAGAAGAAATGAAAGAAAGCATTATCGAATTACTTACAGATGCAGGGATTACTTTTGAAATTAAAGGAAGAGTTAAAAGCGTTTATAGCATTTATAATAAACTTAATAATGGTAAAGAATGGGATAAAATTTACGATATTTTAGCTCTTCGGGTGTTTGTGAATACGGAAGCTGAATGTTATCAAGTTATCGGTTTAATTCATTCACGTTTTAGACCGATGCCTAAAAGATTTAAGGATTATATAGCTAGTCCAAAGGAAAATATGTATCAATCATTGCATACTACGGTATTTGGGGTCGAAGGTAAAGTTTTTGAAGTTCAAGTTCGAACTTATGAAATGGATGAAATCGCCGAAAAAGGGGTAGCAAGTCATTGGTCATATAAGGAAAAAGGAACAAAGAAGATTCAAAATATTATGGAACAAAAGTTAGAGATGTTTCGTAATGTAATTGAAGCAAGTGCTAGTGAATCTGATGTCGATTTTGAAGCAACAGTCAATACAAATATCTTTGCAGAATCGATTTATACTTATACTCCAAAAGGAGATGTTATCGAGTTGCCAGTGGGGTCAACACCAATTGATTTTGCTTACCGAATTCATTCGAAAGTTGGAGATACTACTGTGGGAGCCATAGTAAATGATCAAATTGTACCTCTTTCGTATGAACTACAAAATGATGATGTCGTAAATATCAAGACTAATGCCAATGCTACTCCGAATAAAGATTGGTTAAATATAGCTAAAACTAATCAAGCAAAGAATAAGATAAAGGCCTTTTTTAGTAAAAAAGATAAGGAAGAATATATTACTAAAGGTAAAGATATTTTAGAAAAGGAATTAAGAAAAAGAAAGTTAGCATTTAGTGATGTACTTACTAATGAAAGTATTAATAAAATTACTAAGGATTTAAAATTAAAAGATTTAGATGATATATATTTGGCAATTGGGTCTTTGAGATATACAGCAGGTTATATTATCAATCTTACAAGCAATGATAAGAAAATGCTTGAAGATCCATTATTAGAACGCAAAAGAGATTTACCAAAAATTAATTATAAGAGCGATATTTTAGTTGAAGGTACTGGTAATATAATGGTGAATATTGCTAAGTGTTGTATGCCTGTTAAAGGGGATGAAATCATCGGTTATATTACTAAAGGCCAAGGAATTAGTGTTCATAAGAAAAATTGTCCTAATGTAGCTCAAGATAGTGAAAGAATTATCGATGTAGCCTGGAATATGGCAAGTAGTAACTATTACTACACCAATATTTATGTAACCATTAAAGATGGTAAAGATATTTTGGCGGAAGTAATTACGGAAGTAGGAAAGAAAGATTCACAAGTTAGGTCTTGTAAGACAATAGATAAAGGAAATAATTTAGTATATGAATTAAATATTAGAATTAAAGATAAAGATGAATTAGAAAAGATAAGTAATGCTTTATTAAAACTAAGTAATGTAATAGAAGTAAGTAGTTCATTATAGAAAGGATTTTTATGAGAAAAAGTATCATGGTTGATATGGATGAAGTAATTACGGAGGGCGGTTTTTTGTATTTAATTAATGATTTTTTAGGAGCTAATTATACTAAAGAAGATATTAAAGAGTATTATATGCAAGATTTAGTTCCTGATAAAAGAGCTTTCTTTGATTATTTTATCAAACATAACCAATATGATTATTGTAAGTTGCTTCCGGATGTAAGGGAAGTATTAAAATATTTACAAGATTATTATGATATTTATATTGGGACTTCTTATATAATTAAAGAAATACTTCAAGAATGTGGTATTAATTTAGTTCATAAACATAATTATCTGTATGAAAAATTACCTTTTATATCTCCAGAAAATTATATATTTATTAGTAATAAGGCTTTGCTTAATTGTGATGTAAAAATAGATGATAAATTAAGTAATTTAGAAAATGCCAAAATTAAGTTATTATTTACGGCATATCATAATAAAGATTTGGATGATGCATACTTAAAAAGTTTAGGAGTAATTCGGGTTAATAATTGGTTAGAAATAAAGGATATTTTAGTAAAGGAGTTAGATAATGAAAGTAGTAGTACAACGAAGTAAGTATAGTAAAGTAGAGGTTGGTGGTAAGTTAGTTAATGAAATACCTGCAGGTTTAGTTTTGCTGGTAGGATTTACTGAAGGAGACTCGGAGAAAGAGATTAAGCAATTAGCCAAGAAAATAGCCAACTTGCGAATATTTGATGATGAAAATGGAGTTATGAATAAATCGATATTAGAAGTTGGGGGTAAAGTGTTATCTATTTCCCAATTTACTTTATATGGTGATGCTACCAAAGGAAATAGGCCTTCCTATATTAAAGCTTTAAATGGGAAAGAAGCAATCAAATTATATGAAATGTTCAATGAAGAATTAAATAAGTATGTAGAAACTTTACCGGGAATATTTGGGGCAGATATGCAAGTGTCTATTTTAAATGATGGACCTATAACCATTTTATTGGAGGCATAGTATGCAGAAAGTATTGATGATAATTCCTGCCTATAACGAAGAAAAAAGTATATTAGATGTAGTTAAGGAAATGAAAAAAGTAAAATGTGATGATGTATTGATCGATTATATCATTATTAATGATGGGTCTAGAGATAAAACTAGAGAAATATGTATCCAAAATGATTTGAATTTTATCGATTTACCTTGCAATTTAGGTATTGGTGGAGCTGTGCAAACTGGTTATAAGTACGCTTTTTATAAAGAATATGATATTGCAATTCAATTTGATGGTGATAATCAACACGATGGGGCTTTTATTCCTCATTTGATTCAAGAAATAAATAAGGGAAATGATATGGTTATTGGTTCTAGATTTGTTAGTGACTTAAGTGAATTTAAGTCGAGTGCTTTAAGAAGGTTTGGAATTAATATTTTATCGGGGATTATCAAAGTGTGTACTGGTGTTAAAGTTTACGATGTAACTAGTGGATATCGGGCATGTAATAAAAAATTAATAGAATATTTTGCTTATAAATATCCAGTTGATTATCCGGAACCAGATACTTTAGTACAAGTATTAAAAAAAGGAATGAAAGTTTTAGAAATTCCTGTTAAAATGCGGGAACGTAAAGAAGGTAAGAGTTCAATTAATGGTTTTAAATCAGCATATTATATGATTAAGGTGACACTCGCTATAATAATTGCGGCGATATCTACAAGGAGTGATAAATAATGAATATAAAATTGATAATATTTTTAATGGTATTTTGTTTAGTTTTTGGTATCTATATTTTTTATAATATTTTTAAAAGAAGAATTACTTTGCAATATTCTTTGATGTGGTTTACATATTGTATCATCATGATTATATTACTTATTTCTACTCCAATTATGGAAAATATTACACATTTTCTAGGATTTGAAGTAACTTCTAATATGATTTTCTGTTTAGGCTTTATTGCTCTTTTAGTTATATCATTTACTCTTACAAAATTTTTGTCACTGCAAAAAGAGAAAATAACAACCCTTACGCAAGAAGTCGGGATACTTAAAAAGGAATTAAAGAATTATCATGGAAAAAATTAAGAATTTATTTAATAAGTATTATGTTTATGTAACTTATATTATTTCAGCAGGAATTTCTTTTGTCTTGGATTTGGTTTTATTTTCTCTTTTTTTGTGGTTATTAGATGGCAGAGTGGGAGAAAGTATTATCATTTCTTCTTATTTGGCACGAGCTATTTCATCATTTATCAATTATTTAGTAAATAAATATAAGGTATTTAAGTATGAAAAGAAGAAGGAAGAGAAGGATAGTACTATCGTCGAATACTTTGGTTTAGTAATAATAAATATTACTATTTCAGCTGTGTTAGTTGATGCTATTTCAGCAATTATTCCTATTTATGCTACTATAATTAAAGGTATAATTGATATAGTTATATTTGTAGTTAACTTCTTTATTCAAAAATTATTTATTTTTAATAAAGAAAATAAAAATACTGGTTTTTTAAAATATGTATTGCCGTTATTAAGTTTTATAGCTATATTTATAAGACTTAGTGATTTGGGAGTTAGTTTTGATTATGAAATATACGAAATAATTAGTATGGTTATTGTCTTACCAATTTTATATTATTTGTATTTAAAAGTATTTAAGAAAGATAATTATTTAAGTATTAATATACTGAGTGTAATATTTACAGTATTGATGATTCTAGGTTATAGTTATGATTATAATTATACTCCTAATCTAGTTTTTAATAGTAATATTCATATATTAATTACTTTAATTAAGTTTATTGGGTTTTATTTTCTATTTAAAAATTTATTAAATGCAATTTATCGCTATTTTACTAAAGGAAAGTTTCAGGAGAATGCTAATAAATTAACGATAATGTTTAGTAAACATCCATATTTATTTAGTTTTATAGTTTTATTTATAGTTTATGGTATTTATTTAATTATTTTTTATCCTGGGGTAATTAATTATGATAATGCTAATCAAATAAAAGAAGTATTAGGAATGCATACAAGATATTTGGATAGTATTGTAGTAATTAATGATAATATTACTTTGACTAATTTTAATCCGATATTGCATACTTTATTATTGGGTAATCTATTTAAAGTTGGTGTTAGCATTGGTAATGTCAATTTTGGTTTATTTTTATATACTTTTTTACAAATGATAATTGTAATAGTAGTACTTAGTTATTCTTTAAAGTTTTTATATAAAGAAGGGGTAAAGAGTAAATACTTACTATGGATATTACTAGCATATATTATAATACCGTATTTTCCTTTATATGCTATTACTTGTGTTAAAGATACTTTGTTTACGATGTTTGTTTTATTATATATTATTAAGTTGTATCAATTTATTAAATATGATTTTAAGTTTAAAGATTATGTTTTATTTATGATAACAATATTACTAGTGATATTGTTTAGGAATAATGGAATCTATTTGATTTTACTTAGTTTACCATTTACTTTAATTATTAAAAAAGGTATACGTAAACAAATTGTACTTATGTGTGTATTAGTTATTGGATTTAATTATGGTTATGGGCAAGTATTGAGTGCTTTAGAAATCCCTAATACTAGTATTAGGGAAATGTTATCGATTCCTTTTCAACAAACTGCTAGATATGTAAAATATCATGAAAGCGATGTAACAGAAGAACAAAAAAAAGTAATAGATACTATTCTTACATATGATACTTTGGGTAATAGATATAATCCAATACTTTCAGATAAAGTTAAAAATGAATATAATAAATATGCTACTAATGAAGAATTGATGGATTATTTTAAGGCTTGGTTTGAAATGTTTTGGAATCATCCGATGACTTATGTCAATGCAACAGTTAGTAATGTTTATGGCTATTTTTATCCGGCGACATATCGGTGGTATGTTTATAATACTTTAAATGAAAAATTGCCAGAGGCGGGATTTGATTATCATTTTATCGATAGCTTGGAGCCGATGCGTGGTTTTATTCAAGGCTATAGTGAAGTCTTTAAATACGTGCCAATTGTCCAAATGAGTGTCAATTGTGGATTTTATACTTGGAGTTATTTGTTTTTAATGGTTGTTTTGATTTTACAAAAGAAACAAAGATATATTATATTATTTGCTCCAGCGTTTTCTTTAGTACTCATGAATGTGGCAGGACCGGCGAATACATATTTTAGGTACGTTTTACCATATGCGGTTGCTTTATTCACAATATTGCCACTAATATTACTGGAAATAAATAAGAATTTCAAGAGGAAGAGCTAACTTTAGCTCTTCTTTACTTATTAGAAGTTTTATGTTATACTAGCGAGTACTTGAAAGAGGGGGGATATTATGCCAGAAAATGTATTTGTTAAATTTAAGAATTTATTAAGGGGTGTTCGGAGTGATTACAAAGAACTTTTAGATGAAGCAAAAACAGAAGAATTAATAGCTACTGATAAATTAAAGGAAATAATAAAAAAAGCAAAGAAAGAAGGACATAAATCAATTGAGGCTGATGGGAAGACAATCGGGGATATTTTTTCGGTTAATCCTAGTGAAGAAGATCGTAAGGCTCTTGTAGATTTCTTAAAAAGTCAGTATGATGTCAATTATTATGAAGCTTCTATTTTAGAAAGTCAAAATTTGATTAATGCATTTGATAATGAGAAGGCCATTGGTTATGTTAAAGATATTTATATGCTTTTATCCTTTTTAATTACTTTTATCAAAGATAATTCTTTAACTAAAGAAGAGTCTTCAAGAATCCTTGGAGCTGTCATATATTTTAATGCAAAAAAGGCTCGGAAGATTAAGAATGATTCTAATGTTCAATTATATGTTACATTAGCCAAATATTTTAAGCCGGATGGAACATTCGTTTTTGGAAATGATTTAGATGGTTTATATACTAATTTAAAAACTTTATGTACTAATTATGAAGGGTTTGTTCAATTTGAAGAAAAACAAAAGGGTTATAAGAGCCAAGACCTTATATTAGATATTGCTCATCTTTATTTAGATTTTTATCGAGATTATGAAATAGTTGCTAAAGAAGATAGTAATACTTCTAAAAATTTTAATTGTACATATCCTTTGGAAATTAGGAAGTACTATAAAGATGGAAACTTAATAAGTATACCAGAAGATGTGGATGCTTTTGTTAATCTATTAAAAGAAAATGATGTACCTGATCAAGAAATAAGATATATACTTGCTTTAATTAAAGATGCTAAAGATACGGAAGTTATCAATTCTTTAATTGGATTTTATGCTAATGATGAAGTGGAATTTGTTAGAAATGCTGCGATTACTTTAGAAGGCATGAAACCTTATGAAGAAAATTATTATGAAATTAAAGATATTTTAAGGGAATTACAAACACTAGAGGATTTATTTGCTAGTAGTACTTGTGATGATGATAAAACTTACATTGTTTTAGAAAAGGATGCTTATATAGTAAGGCTTCATGAATTAATCGATGTACAAGTTGAAATAGATCCAATAAATATAGCTTTTTTGAAAAATATTGATGGAGAGTCATATTTTCATAATGATTTAGATAATATAGATAAAGGAATTAGAAAAAGAGTTTCTGGTTTATTAGCAAAAATTAATAATGATAATAAGAAATACTTTAGAAAAGTTTTTTCAGCTGAGCCAGTAGGAATGGATTTATATGAAGTGGTAAATTCAAATTTACATATAGTGTTTACAGAGATTCCTGGAAATGTATTTTTGATAATTGGGGTTTCTACGACTGGTAATAATTATCGGGAAATTACTAATAGATTGGTAAATGCCGACAATAGAAAAAATATTATGGAAATTATTGAAGCAATCAAAGATGAAAATGTGAAAAAAAATTATTTGTTAGAACAAAATGCAATGATACCTAGTTTTAGTGATAAAAGAGTTAGAAAACAAATTGACAATTAAAATAAGTTATAGTATATTTAATACATGAATTATTAGTTATTCCAGTAATTAATTGGAAGTTTAGAGAGATTTAGTGGTTGGTGGAAACTAAAAATGGAAGATTAATGAAGATAAATAACTTAAGATAATACGTAATTCTGCGTTAAAGAAAAAAGAGCATAGATTCTATGAATTAAGGTGGCACCGCGGGTAATCCGTCCTTAAATTATAGAGTCTTTTTATTTTTTTAAGGGAGATGATTTTATGAATTTAAACACAGATTATGACATTAAAAATGTTGGTAGTGATGTAACATTAAACGGTTGGGTGCAAAAAGTCCGCGACCTTGGAGGAGTTATATTTATCGATTTAAGAGATCGATCTGGAATTATGCAACTTGTGGTAAGACCAGAAAGCCCATCTTATAAAGTGGCAAGTGCTTTAAAAAATGAATATGTTATTAAAGCTAAGGGAAAAATTGTTGCTAGAGAAAAAGCAAATAGTAATATTCCAACGGGAGAAATAGAGGTAGAAGTAGATAATATTGAACTTTTAAATACTTCTTTAGAAATCCCATTTGAAGTAAGTGATAATACTACAGCTTTAGAAGATACGAGGCTTAAATATCGTTATTTAGATTTAAGAAGGAATGCGCTTAGTTCTAATTTAATTACAAGACATAAAATTACTTTGGCGGTGAGAAATTTCTTAGATAAAGAAAGATTTATTGAAGTGGAAACACCAATTTTATGTAAAAGTACTCCGGAAGGGGCAAGAGATTATTTGGTTCCATCGCGGGTAAATAAGGGTAAGTTTTATGCACTTCCACAATCACCTCAAATATTTAAACAACTTTTAATGGTTGGAGGAATTGAAAGATATTTCCAAATTGCTAAGTGTTTTCGTGATGAAGACTTAAGAGCAGATAGACAACCAGAATTTACCCAAATAGATATTGAAATGAGTTTTGTAGATGAATTTGATGTAATGGATTTAGCAGAACGTCTTGTTGCTCATATATTTAAAGAAATAAAAGGTATTGATATTAAATTACCATTAATGAAAATGAAATATGATGATGCCATAGAAAAATATGGGTCTGATAAACCTGATTTAAGGTTTGATATGGAAATTAATGACTTAACGGATATATTTAAAGATACCCAAATAAGTTTTCTTAAAAGTAATATCGATAATGGGGGTATAATTAATGCAATAGTTGCTAAAAATGTAGCAGATAAATA
>CALVVJ010000033.1 GCA_944363835.1 uncultured Bacilli bacterium
TTAGTAATACCTTTATTTAATATATTTATTTCATACCAATTATCTACAAATTTTTTTATTGTTGAATTATTAAGATTTGCATGTGTACTTATATAATCCTCTGATTGGGCAGCTCCATACATATATCCGGCATAGGCATTATCATCTTTTTCTTCAGTAAATTTAGATGTTCCTATGCTTCTATCTGTATTTTTTTCACCATTATAATGAGGGGTTGTTCCATCATAAATCATTCTAATAGTTCCATCACCATTTATTCTAATAATTCTCCAATAAAAATCTGCAAACTTCACATAATTATTTTCAACATCTCCTCTAAAATAATAACTCGTTCCAAAATCATCTGCTGCAGAATATACTCCAACAGTTTCTTCACCACAACTACTTCCATCTATATTACTACCAGCAGTACAACTTGTAAGGTTAAAATTGGGAATATCGGTATTTTTACTTAATCCTAATTTATTCAATGTTATTAATGCTAAATTTATACTAGTTTTTTCGGTAATATTATAAATATTACTATTTTTATTATTGTTATCTACTACATAAACTTTAATATAAAAAGTAGTATTATCCGTTAAATTTGTAAATGTATAACTATTATTAGTACTCTTAATATAATTACTTCCATTATCTCTAGAATAATAATATTCAACTACATTACCAGTACCATTTAATGCTGAAACATTTATAGTAATAGAATCTCCAGTACTACTTGTTGTTACATTAGAAATGATAGGAAGCACATATTGTTCAGTAATAGCATTTAGTTTATATTCATTTGATTCTCTACCTATACTATCTATTGCTTTTACTTTTATTGTATATCTTGTATTATCTGTTAATCCACTGAATACATTGCTTTCTTGATAACTTCCACCATTTATTGAATACATATATTTGCTTATTGTATTTGTCCCATTGGTTCCAGTTGGTGTTAAAGTAATTGAATTCCACGTAGTTGTGGCGTTGACGTTAGAAACTACTGGTAAGATATATACTTCTGTTGTTATTGCTTCATAATATTCTGTTGATTCATATCCTTCACTATCTACTACTTTTACTTTTATTTTGTATTCTGTTGAATCTGTTAATCCACTAAATGTATATGTATTACTTGTACTTTCTTCCCATGATGAACCATTATCTTTACTATACATGTATTTAGTTATTTCATTACTTCCATTACTTGCTGTTACATTTAATGTAATACTATTTAATGTTACACTATGACTTACGTTATCTATTGTTGGTACATCATATTCATCTGTTGTTATGTTAGTTTGATACACATTTGATTTTATCTTGTTTTCATCTACTACATAACTATAGATTGTGTATTCTGTATTAGACTCTAAGTTAGTAAATTCATAATTTGCTGAATCACTTTCGGTATATTCTACTGTTTCAGCACTTCTTGTAGCACTTGTTTCTTCTATTCCATAATAATATTTACTTACTTCTCCACTACCATTTGTTAAATCTAATGTTGCATCAATACTATTGTAAGTTGTTGTTGTTTCAATATTATTTATCTCAGTTAATTCATAACTACTCATTTGGTCTTGTGTTAAATATAGTTTTCCTGTTAATGTTTTACCTGTATTATCATTTTGATCACTATCTAAGTTTACTAATGTTACTTCAATATTCCAATCTTGAATTGTTTGGGCTGTTGTTGCTGTTATTTCATAATCCGGAACTAATAAAAATCCTCCAGTTCTGGTTGTTATATCAAAACCATTTTCATAATGTACTAGGCCTGTTATATTTTCTACTTCCATACCATTTGGATCTGTTACATTTAGTACTATTTCTGGTGTTCCTTCTTCGGTTGTATAGACAAAATCATTTGATTCTATGATCAAATATATATTATACTTTGCTGTTGCTTCATTTGTTGTATTATTTGCTTTTAGAACTGCAGTTGCTGTGGTACTATCAGAAATACTTCCCATACCTTGACCAAAGTTTTCTTCAGTTGCATTAATATTAATTAAATCTCCGAAAGAAAATGATAGATTATCTGTTGTTCCTGTTATGACATTTGTATCAATATTTGCTCCACCACCACTTTGAGCTACAAAGTAGGCATATGTTGCTCCGAGCGTTACTAATATTAATGTTATTGCTCCGATTGCCATTAATGTTATATTCTTTTTATTTTTCATAATACATCTATCCTTCCAATAATACTAAGTATAACAACAATACATATTGATATTTTGTCATATTTTGTATTTTACATAAAAATTATACCTTAATATAAATTAAATTCATTAACGTTACATGGTTATTTTTGATTAACTTTATAATCTCTACTTATTTTGCAAACCACAAGAATATTATTTTTCTTTATTTATATTTACCATAAAAAAATCAATCCTTGCGGATTGAAATTATGGTTGTATTATAAAGGTTGTAAAATATTTAGTGTGTGTAAGTGGTTTACGTACACTTTTGTTTTTTTTACAAAAATAAAAGGAACATGTTGACCATTTCCTGTTACAATATAATTAACCAAAAAATATAGAAATAAGTGATAACATGTTCCATTTAAATTATATAACAAATATTCTAGTATTAAAAGATAATAACATCTTTTTTAAATAAAATTTTTACAAAGAAGAGAAAATTAAAGGAGTTACTCATAAAATATTTGAAGGTTACCTCTCATATAAACCTGAGGTTTGTCCTAGATGTGGTGTTATTTTTGATGAATTATTTGAAAAGCATGGCTTTATTACATCAAATATTAAGGTATCAGATGTATTTGGTTATAAAACCATTCTTCGCTTTTGATGAATTTAAATCTGTTAAGTCTGCTGATGGAGCTATGAGTTTTCATTTATTCAATGGTAAAAATAGCAAAATTATTAATATTGTTGAAGATCGTAGATTAGATAGTTTAATTAAATATTTTTCTAGATATTCTCACAAAGCTAGAGCTAATGTCAAAGTTATTATCATTGATATGTATTCTCCTTATGTTTCACTTATTAAAAAGATATTGGAAATTACTTTTAAAATCTAGAAATGATATTGATTATTCTAAGTGGAAACGTTTTACCGTTTTTCTAATCTTACTACAGAATCTGATATTTTAAACTATTTGCTCAATCTTTCTGATGAATTAAAAAATACTTATAATGTTTATCAAAACTTACTAGATGCTTTCCAAAATGACAATTTTGATTTATTTCATGAAACTATTAATCAAAAATTTAACAATATTTCAGATTATATACTTATATCTATTAAGACTTTAAAAGAATTCTCTCCCTACATTAAAAAATCTTTTAAATTTCATTTTAATAATGAATTTATTGAAGGTAACAACAACTTTATTAAAGCTATAAAAAGAATTGCTTTTGGTTTTAGATCCTTTAGAAGATTTAAAGCTAGAATTATGATTTGCAAAGGTTTATTTTTCATTAAAAAAGAAGTAGCTATTTAAGCTACCTCATATGTTAATTATCTTGTGCTACACAAACTATTTGACAATTAACCATAAATACTATACACTATTTAATTTTTTAGAAATTATTTTATAATTGCTTCTAGTGCTAAAATAATCATATCATCTAAAGATTTTTGTCTTTCTTCAATTGACATAACTACATTAGAAAATTTAGAATCTGCTACAGTTGCCATTGCTGTCGCTTTTCTTCCCATAGAATTAGCAACATGTATTAAAGCAAAAGCTTCCATTTCTTCACCTAAAATTCTATCTTTATATTCTTCTGGTATTCTATTTAAAACTCTGTCATAGTCGATATAAGGTCCATATACATCCATAGTTGTAAGCATTCCTTCATGTAATTTATCTTCCATACCTAATTCTTTAGCAGTTTCTCTTATTTTAGCATTTAATTCTTTATTAGCTTCTACTACTTTTTCTTTATAATCGTTATATGTATAAGCAAAGTTAGATTCTGAATATACACTATCACTTAAAAGTATTTCAGCAACTCCTGCTTTAGGACTTACTGCTCCACAAGTACCAATCCTAATTATTTCTTGAACATCAAAGAAATGAAATAATTCAAAAGCATAGATACTCATACTAGGCATACCCATACCACTTCCCATAACTGTAACTTTATGACCTTTATAAGTACCAGTAAAACCTAACATATTTCTAACACTTGTAACCTCACGAGCATCCTCCAAAAATTTTTCGGCAATATATTTTGCCCGAAGTGGATCTCCTGGCATCAAAACAATACTTGCAATATCCTCTTTACTATCAACTTTAATATGAATTGGATTTTCCCCAATAAACATAATTTCACCTATCCTTCCAAAATGCTAGCAACTACGCCCGCAAATAAACTCATTTTATAACTACTTGTTTTTTGATAATTTTTAAACTCCGTTACTTTATCATTTACAATTTGCCATTCTCCAACTTGACTATTAACATCATAAGTAAAATATCTAATAGCATTATCCTTTGTTGCAACTGCAATCGCTTTAGTATTATTATCCCCTAAAAATTCTCCAAATACTACAAAATAATCATCAATTACATTTGCAGTAAAACGACACTTAATATCTCCTACTTCTTCTCCAAATTTATTACAAGCTTTCTTATATGTATCTTTTGTAATAAAGTAATCCATATTCTTAGGTTCCCTAATAATATTTTGTAAGAAAAACTCTTTATTAGCGAGTATTGTATTAGGAATAACTTTATTTATATGATAATCAAAAACACTATCATTCATCATACTGCCTCCATGTTAATTGTAGCAAAATCCCCTATAATTCGCAAGAATTAAATTGGATTTACATGGATAATTGTCAAATATATATCATCTAAAGCACTTATTTCTTTTTCCAGTTTATTCGCAATATCATGTGATTCATAAGTAGACATATTTCCATCAACAAAAATAGTAAATGATACTTGATACATATACCCTACTGGTGTTGCATTAAAATGTTGAATCTTTTTAACTTCACTGTATTTAGCAATTATGTCCATTACTTCCTTTTCTGTCTCTTCACTCATGGCCTTATCCATTAAAACATTATAACTTTCAATAAACACTTTAATACCTGCAATTAAAATGAATATTGATATACCAAGCCCTACTAAACTATCGACCCAATATATATTAAAATAGACAAATACTCCAGATAATAAAGTAAATAATGTTACAATCATATCATTACGATGATCACGTGAATTAGCTAGTATTAATAAATTATTATATTTCTTATAAAGATGATTAATATATAAAAACAAAACTAATTTATTTAATATTGTAACTACACATACAACAATATACCAAAAAGAAAAGTTAAACTCATTGACTCTCCAAAAAGATAATAAACTATCTTTAAATACACTTACAGCTACCATAATTATTAAAATACTAATGAGCATCGAATAAATATATTCTGCTTTTCCATGTCCTAAATGATGATCATCATCCCTCGGTTTACTAGCAATCCTATTGCCGACATAAGTTAAAGCTGATGAAACAATATCACTAGCTGAATTAATACTATCAGCAATCATCGCTTGACTATGCGTAATAAGACCAATAATACCTTTAATTATTAGCAAAAAAAGATTGCCAAGTATTCCTAAAATACTAGCAATTCTTGTCGTTTTATATCTGTCCATTTAATCACCTTCAAAAAAAAAGCAAGCCCTTAAATAATCTAATCTGCACAGTAATTAAACTATCAAGCACTTGCATATATAATATTATTATTTAAATTAATTTTTGTCAACCAAAAATTATATAATCATGATTTAAATATTTAATATATTTAAGTAAATCCTGATAACTTATTGATAAAGTTTTAGTATTCACTTCTGGATGCATTAATAACACTTTATTTTTTAAATTACTATCAATAATAATAGTTACTAAATTATTATTATCATTAATTATACCGAGTGGTGTTACACCGCCCTTATCTAATCCTAAAATACTTTTTAATTCTTCCTCTTTAGCAAAATGTAATTTCTTAATATCTAAAAATATTTCTAATTCTTTTAAATTTCCTTTTTTATTGTCATCTAAAATATATAAATAATATTTATTATTATTCCCTTTTAAAAATAAATTTTTACAACCTACCCCTTTGATGAGTTTCTTTATCTTCTGTGCTTCCTCTGCTGTATAAACCGCTTCGTGTTCTACTATTTCATATTTAATATTTAATTTATCTAAGAATTCTAAAATCACGATGCACATTCCCCATTATATTTCATATCCCTACTACCAACATAAATATCCTTACTATCATTACATGTAAACAAAGTAAAATCATCATCACGATAAATAGTTACATCTTCTAAAAATTCGACAATTTTAAAATATTTATCCAAATTAACCAGATCTATTTCTTCATTCTCTAATGCTTCTTCTAAAGTAAAATAATTATCATTTTCATCAGTAAAAGAAACCTCCATACAATTAATATATAAGTTATAATCATCCATTGTTACTTTTCTTAATCCTGAACAATTATCTCGTACTTCATGAGCAAAGAAATAATCATGTTCTTGATTAGATGTATCATTAATATTTAAATCGATGATAAATAATATATCCATAACAACAATAGCTAAAGAAACTAAACCTAAAATAATATATTTAGTTACTTTAGGAATATTCAAATCGCTATTAAAAAGACTTCGCGCTACATCTATCAAATTAGTTTTTTTAATAATTGTAAAGAAAAGTAAAGCACCTCCAATATTTAAAATAAAATCATCAATATCTAATCTTCCCGCAGCTAAAATAAATTGCATAAATTCAATTATCAAAACCGTTATAAACAAAACTTTTAATTGTTTCTTATATGAATCATATCTCTTATCAAGTAATACCAACAAAAACGATAAAGGCATCAAAGCTACCAAATTACCGACGATATTATAAATAGAAACACCTAAATTAACATTACCAGTAAAATAGTGGATTATAGTTTTAAAAGGAATTAAATTAATACCTGCTACATATGTTTTAAAATATTTAGCATCGAATAAAGCAAAATCTGGTCTATTTATAAATATTGTTAAACTAATTAATAATATAATATAAAGAATTAAATATAATTTTATATTTCTTTTATAAACACTTTCTTTATTTATTAATAAACCTACTACAAATACATGCATAGCTAACAATATAAAAAATAATAAAAATAAAATATAAGAAGAAGAATACGTAGCAAAATTAATTAAGTATTCTCCAAATACTATAATTGAAAATATTATGATAATATAATTTAATATTGATAATTTTTTGTCCATGACATAATCTCCCTTTAACATATTATAACAAAAGAAAAACAAACACCCAAGTGTTTGCAACCTAAAATAGACAATTATTCAAATATTTGACAATTAAGGACAAATGAAAGTTGCGTTTAGCAACTTTCTAAATGTTATTATTGATTGTTTTTTCTAAAATCTTTTTGACATCTCGTTCATTAAAAGGTTTTAATAGTATATCGACGATTGGATACTTATAAGCTTTCGTGATTGATTCTTTATCATCGACACCAGTAATTATTGAAGTCGGATACTTTCTAAATAAATCGTTACTTTTAAAATAATCTAAGACTTCAAAGCCATCGACATTTGGCATATTTAAATCGAGTAGTATGGCTTTAATTTTACTGTCATGCTCCGAATCATTTATTATATCTATTGCTTCTTTACCATCATTAGCAACTATTACTTCAAAATCATCTTTAAATATTTTTAAAATAAAGTTTCTAATTAAATTAGAGTCATCAACTACTAATATAGCTTTATCATGATTTTTTTCAGGCTTTTTGTATTCACTTTCAGAAACATTACCTACTCCCAAATATTTTTTTACTAAATTAATAACTCTATTTGTTTCATCCATAAGTTCATCAAAGTGCTCAGTAACGTAATAAAGATTATTAGCTTTACTTTCCATTTCATGATTATAAGCAAGTTCTCCTAGTGCTTCAAATCCAAAATATCTAGCATCACTTTTTAGTGAATGAACTTGAATAGCATAATTTGCCATATCTCCAATTTCTTTATAATTTTTTAACAACTGTAATTTGCTTGGAACCTCACTTAAGAAAACCTCTAATGTTTGGTCATAGGTTTCCATATCTCCAAACAACTCTAATGCCTTCTTAACATTAGCACCATTTTCAATCAAAATATTAACATCTTTCATCCCAAATTCACTCCTTAATCACTATTTAAATATCTGTTAACTATTTTATTTAACTCATCCTTATTGATTGGCTTTGCTAAATAATCATCAAACCCATCATTCAAATATTTTTCTTTCATACCCGTTAGAGCATTCGCCGTCAGAGCTATAACTTTCATATCAAAGCCGGGAATCTCTTTAAGTTTCTTTAAAGTTTCCACTCCACTCATCCGTGGCATCATGTCATCGAGCATGATAAGATCATATTTTTCATGAGCCTTTATTTTATCTATACAAGCAAATCCACTGTCAACACATTCGACATCTATTCCATATGTCTTTAAGAGTCTTTCCGCAACCTTTAAGTTTATTTTATTATCATCAACTAATAAAACTTTTTTGTTTTGGACATTAACTTCTTCATAGTGTTTTTCTGTTTCTACCTTAATCGTCGGATTTTTAACAATCCGTTGATCGAGACAAACTGTAAATTTGGAGCCCCTACCAAAGACACTTTGTACCACAATTTTACCGTGCATTAAATCGACCAGTTTTTTAGTAATTGCTAACCCTAATCCCGTGCCCTCAATAGTCACATTTTCATCTAAATCTAATCTTTCAAATTTATTAAATAATTTATCAATATTACCTTCTTTTATACCAATACCAGTATCCTCTACTGATATAATAAGACGACATATATTATCCTTAACAACTGAACTAATTTTAAATTCAATCCAGCCTTCCTTCGTATATTTAATTGCATTAGTCAATATATTGACACAAATTTGTTTAATTCGCCCAGCATCACCATATAATATCGGAGGCAAATCTGGTGCAAAATTAGTTTTAAATTCAATTGGCTTATCTCCTAACCTTCCCTTGGATAAAGCTACAAGTTCATCAATAACTTTCTTAGTACTATATTCGTTATTGACAATTTCTAATTTATTAGCTTCAATCTTCGAAATATCCAATATACCATTAACTATTTCTAGTAAGTTATCAGAAGCCATTACAATATCTCTAACTTCATCTTTAGCTTTTTCCGGAACATCTTTGTCATCTAAAAGCAAATTACTAAAGCCCACAATAGCATTAAGTGGTGTCCTTATCTCATGAGACATATTTGACAAAAAGTCTGTCTTTGCAGCATTTGCTTTTTCTGCCTGCTCCCTAGCAATATTTAATTGCTCAATCATTTTAATATCCGGATTTTCAATCGTAAAGTACATGAGTATAGTTGCAAAAGCTGAAGAAAAAGAATTAAGTAATAAACCAGGAATTAATGCCCTAGCTACTAACATAATAGCTAGACAAATAATAAATGAAAAAAACGGTATTATTTTCTTTCCCAATTTCTTTTTACTTCTATAAATTATATATAGCCAAATTAAGGAATAAACAACACACACCCCGTATAAAAAGTAAGTGGCTATACCTGTTGAATATGCAACACCATCTTCATCTACTAAATCGAGTGGCAACAATACTAAAAATGCTACCATAACTAAATAATAAAGAATAATTCTTACTAAAACTTTATCCTTAATCTCTAAAGTCCCAGAAACACAAATAATATATATTGTAAATAATGTAAACCAAGTAAACAAAGTTACTAAAAAAAGTTTATTAATTAATAAATTATAAAATGAAAAAAGTGGAACATCTAATAAAATATTCATACACAATGTAAATTCGATTATTATATTAATAATACTAATAACCAAAATATAATTATACAATTTTGTTTCAATTGTATCTATGTGTCTTTTGGCAAAATAAATTATAGCTATCATTAATGTAAAAATGAAAGTACAAACGATAAATGGCATACTTATAATCATTTTACCACCTTCTATTATAAGAATAGCATATTCGCACTAATTTGTAAATAAAGAAAAAGCATAGATTTATCCACATCATCTATACTTTTTTAGTTATTTTAATTTTTAACTCTCTTCAATACTTGATTATCATTTCTAACAAAATCAGCACTCATTACTTGTCCATTTTCTAAAACATAATAATTAGCTAAATCTTCACTCATGGCTTCTCTATCACATTTACCACTAGTAGCATTAATACCAAATACATCATAATATTTAATACCATCAACTACCGAAGCTACTTCATATATCTTTTTAACTATTTCATCTTTCCGTGATTTTGCTTCTTCTTTTAAAACAATATGAACTGTAATATAATCTTGCCCATTATTTGGAATAGATAACACTTCACATTCTTGAACTTCTGGTATCGCATTAATTTGTTCTTTTAAATTAAACAAATAATATGTTTCACCGTTTTTCTTGGCGGAATCTTTAGCTCTTCCTAAAGCAATAAAGGAAAGTGTCCCATCAGGTAATTCTACTAGTGAAGCGATATCTTCTGCTCTTGCCCATCTTACTCCATCTTTATCGATGATTGAACCATCACTTTTTCCTTCTTTATTATAATCATCTAAATAACAATGATGAATTGGATGAACTGGTGAACTTACCAGTATTTCTCCTTGAGCTCCTGGAACATTTGGAATATCTTTTAAGGTACCAGCTTCGACAAGTTTAGCTCTATTCCCCGGAAGAGGCACTCCAACTGTATTAGCTCTACCTTCTAAATTATATGGTGTAACAGTTAAAGATCCTTCTTCACTTCGTCCATAACCTAGATAGATATAAGGATTTGGACTTCCAGCATAAGCTAATGTTGCATTAATTTCATCACATACTGATTTAGGAATACCTTCACCACCGCTATAAGCATTACGGAATAATTCAAAATCACCTGGTTTTAATGTTCCATCTGCTCTATCTTGAATTAATTGCGCATAAAACGGTTTTGCTTGAACGGCATGATTAATTTCATTTTCTTTAATATCCTTAGCAAATAAACTCTTATCATATCTTGGTTCCAAAACTAAAGTCTTACCTTGAGCCATTTGAAATACCATAGAATAAAATAAGCCAGTTGGATGTTGCAAAGGAATAGTAACTAAAGTTCTATCACCGCGATATTCATCTCTTTTTATAGTATCATGTGCAGATACTAAAAAAAGCGGTGCTAAATCTGAATGACCCATGCATTTTGGTCTACCCGTCGTTCCACTAGTATAATTAAGTGTTGAAATTCTATCTTCATTATACTCTGCTGCATGTAATTCATCCTTTATATTAGCAGTCTTCAAAAAATCAGCGAATGATAAAACATTTACCCCTTTTAATCCAGCTGGCAAAGCATATTTATCACTGTTTAAATGATGCGTATATGTTGCATCTCCTGTAACAATTAAGT
>CALVVJ010000034.1 GCA_944363835.1 uncultured Bacilli bacterium
AGTAATTTAGATTTGCAAGTAAACCTAGCTTTATCTTTGCATGGTGCAACTGATGCTGTTCGGGGACGTATTATGCCTGTCAACAAAGTGTATAATGTTGACACTGTTATTACTGCAATTAAGCATTATATTGCCAAAACTAATAGACGAGTTACTATAGAATATGTTATGCTTAATATGGTTAATGATACATTGGATGATGCAGCATCTTTAGCCAAGTTATTAAAAGGAATGAATGTCTACGTCAATTTAATTCCTTATAATGAAACTAAAAATATTGAATTTAGTAAAAGTAGTAAAGAAAGAATAGATAAGTTTTATAATTATTTAGTGAAGTCGGGGATTAATGTTACAGTCAGAAGAGAATTTGGGGGTAATATTAAAGCCGCTTGCGGACAACTAAGAAGTGAGAGTGATTAATACGAAATCTTTTTATTTAACCGATACTGGTAGAGTTAGAGAACATAACGAAGATAGTGTAACAATTCTTAAAAATATGAATGGTGAATATTTGCTAGTTGTTGCTGATGGAATGGGAGGACACAGAAAGGGTGAAGTGGCTAGTGCCTTAACTGTTACCCATTTAGGTAAAAGATTTACTGAAAGTGCTTCCATTGGTACCAAAATTGATGCCGTCAATTGGCTTAGTGATAATATTAATGAAATAAATAGAGAAATCTTAGATTATGGTGAAAAAAATGAGAATTCAAAAGGTTTAGGTACAACAGTTGTGGCAGCAATTGTCACCAAAGAATTTTTGATTTTTGCTAACATCGGCGATTCTTCAGGATATGTTATGAAAAATAATAAATTACATCGGGTTACTAAACCACATACTTTAGTAAACTTATTAGTTGATGCTGGTGATTTAACCGAAGAACAAGCTAAAACCCATCCTAAGAAAAATGTCTTGATGAAAGCTTTAGGGGCTGCTGAAAAAGCCGAACCAGATATCTTTGATGTCGACAATGGTTCTAATGAAATATTTTTATGTAGTGATGGACTTACTTCGATGTTAAATGATGAACAAATAGAAAAAGTATTATTAGAGGATAATCTTACTACGGAAGAAAAAGTAATAAAATTAATAAAAAAATGCAATGCGAGAGGGGGAACAGACAATATATCAATTGCCTATTTAGTGAGGGAAAGTGGTGATATAGCATGATAATGAAGGGGCAAAAAATTAGTGATCGATACCAAATTATCAAATCGATTGGTGAAGGTGGAATGGCTAATGTCTATTTAGCATATGACACTATATTAGATCGCAATGTTGCAGTTAAAGTCTTACGTGGTGATTTAGCTACCGACGAAAAATTTGTTCGCCGTTTTCAAAGAGAAGCACTTTCTGCCAGTAGTTTATCTAACCCAAATATCGTCGAAGTATATGATGTTGGTGAAGATAATGGCGAATACTACATTGTCATGGAATATGTCGAAGGAAAACACTTAAAAAACCTACTTAAAAAACGTGGTAAATTGACAGTTCCCGAAGTAGTAGATATCGTTTTACAAATTACTAATGGCTTAAGTGTTGCTCACGATTCTTATATAATACATCGTGACATAAAACCCCAAAATATTCTCATACTAGATAATGGGCTGATAAAAATTACAGACTTTGGTATTGCAGTTGCAATGAATGCTACTCAACTAACTCAAACCAATTCCGTAATGGGAAGTGTTCACTATCTTCCACCAGAACAAGCCAGCGGCAAAGGGGCAACGCTCCAAAGTGATATTTATTCCATTGGTATTTTAATGTATGAGTTACTTACTGGTAAACTTCCTTTTAAAGGGGATAATGCCGTAGAAATAGCTTTGAAACATTTAAAAGAACCGATGCCAAGTATCCGGGATGAGATTCCCGATATTCCGCAAAGTGTTGAAAATATTATTTTAAAGGCTACAGCTAAAAATCCTAAAAATAGATATGCTGATGCTAGGGAAATGCATGAGGACTTAAAGACATGTTTAGATGAATCGCGGGCTAATGAACTCAAAATAACATTTAAATATCCTGAACATGATTATGATGATACTAAATTGTTAAAAACAGTAAAAGAAAAAGAAAAAATCGAAAAGAAAAATGAAACTAAAAAGGAAAGTAAGGATGGTGAAGAAACCATAGCAAAGCGTGTTAATAAGAGTGAATCGAAAACTCAAAATAAAACAATTATTATTTTAGCAAGTATCTTTGTAGGACTAGTAGTAGTCATTACCACTATATTTGTTTTAATTCCTTATATTACTTCCGCAAGGCAAGAAGCTGTTCCAGATGTTTCGGGTTATACTGTAAGTGAAGCCATAAATGCTTTACAAGAAGCAGGATTTATAGTTGCTGATGAACAAAGAAGCGAAGCCAGTGAAACAATTGATGAAGGTTTAGTAACGAAAACTACTCCTGCTGCAGGGTCAATTAGAAAAGAAGGAACAGAAATAACAATTTATGTATCACTGGGAGATGTAACAATCGAAATAGAAGATTATACAGGAGAAAATTATGCTGAAGTTAAAGGCCGACTAGAAGCCTTGAATCTAAATGTCTATGTTGAAAGCAAAGATATCCCAGAAGGTGATGATCCAGCTGATTATGAAGAAGGAATTGTTATGGATCAATCCATTGAACCGGGAGAAAAATTATCTGAGGGAGATTCAATAACTTTATATATTCCTAAACTAGATAACAAATACCCAGATTTCGTTTTAGATGAATATACAGTAGAAGAAGTTGAAGAATTTGCTGAAGATTACAATATTACTTTAAATATTACTTATGAAGATACTACAGAATATGAACCAGGTACAATCATAAGACAAAGTAGAGCTGCTGGTACCACTGTAGTTGAAGGAGCAAGACTTACTATTACTGTTGCTCGCGAACCAAGTAGTGAAATTGAAGAACCAGATGATTCTGGAGGATTAGAATAATGCAAGGGCGTATTACCAAACAAATTAGCAATCAATATACTGTTGATATCGGCGCCGATAAACTTGTTTGTAGTGCTAGGGGAAAGTTCAAAAATATGGGACTTTCCCCTGTTGTTGGTGATATCGTCGATATCGATACAACTACTAAAACAATTGAAAAAATCCAAACTCGTCGTAATAAATTAGAGCGTCCAATAGTAGCCAATATCGATGTAGCTCTTATAGTAACTAGTTTAAAAAAACCGGATTTATCTTATACATTATTAGATAAGTTACTGACCATTGTTAAAGCCAATAACATTGAACCTATAATAGTTTTAACCAAACTAGATTTATTATCTAAAAAAGAATTAAAATTAGTTAAAAAAGATTTAAAATACTATGAAAAATTGGGTATTAAAGTAATACCTAACACTAAACTACGAAAATTAAAAAGAATACTTTCTCATAAAGTCGTCGTTTTAACTGGACAAAGTGGGGCAGGAAAATCTAGTATTTTAAATAAATTAGATAAAACATTAAATCTTGCAACAAAACCGATTAGTGAAGCCCTAAATCGGGGAGTTCATACCACTAGACATACTGAATTATATAAAATTAATAATATGTATTTGGTAGATACTCCGGGTTTTAGTGCTCTAGATTTAAATGATATTGATACGCAAACTCTAATCGCAACATTCCCTGAATTTGCTAAATTTGAATGTATATATAAAGATTGCACCCACAATAACGAAAAAAATTGTGGCGTAAAAAAAGCTGTAGAAGATGGCTTAATATTACCATCTCGTTATGCTAATTATTGCAAATTTCTTAAGGAGGTTTATGAAAATAGTAGTAAGCTATATAAATAGCATTTATGATTCTTATAAGACAATTCAAAAAATAGATGAATGCTCTGCTGCTTATGGCATCCATGTTGATTTAATGGATGGCTTATATGTCCCTAATAAAAACTTTGAAATAAGATGGCTTCCTAGTTTATTTAAAAATACTACTAAACCATTAGATATTCATTTAATGACTAATAAACCTACTAAGTATTTTAATACTTTATTTTCTCTAAAACCCGAATGTATATATATTCATCCTCATACTGAGTCTGACCCCGTTTTAGTATTTAAGTATTTGCAAGAATATGGCATTAAACCTGGATTAGTAATTAATCCCCAAGAAAGTATTTCTGAATTTAGTGAGTATTTTCCTTATGTAAAAAGAGTACTTTTGATGAGTGTAACTCCTGGGGCTGGTGGTCAAACATTTTTAGAAAACACTCCCGAAAGACTAACAGAACTAAAAAAGTGGCAAGCAAAATATGCTTTTGAAATATTTATTGATGGGGGAATAAATTCCGATACTATTAAATTAGTTAGTACTGCTGATGGCGTAGTATCAGGTTCCTTCGTTTGTAAGAGTACGGATTTTAATAGTCAAATAGTTAAGTTAAAGAACAATTTAAAAATCAAATAGGTCTTTTCTATTTGATTTTTTTCTAATTAAATTCTAAATAATATAAACTATCAAAATTATGTTCTTCTATTACTGTTTCTCCTTGATCTGCTACCTTCATTTCTTCTGTTGAAACCAAGAAGTATTCATGTGATAAAAAATCCCTACCATCACTACTTACAGGATCATCCCAAGTAAGATCAATATGTAACCATTTACCTTCCAAATAAACCGCATTCCAAATATGACCAGTTGATGAATAACTTATTTCATCAGGTGTTGTTGCTACTTTAAAATTATTATATCCTAACTTTGTTAAGAATATTGCCATTAAATCAGTATATCCATTACAAGTAGCATATCCTTGAAATAAAGGTCCATATGCGATATAAGAGTCATATTCACTAGTATTATTTTCATTTCTCTCAACATCATATCTAGTATTATTAATTATGTAATCATGTATTGTTTTTATTTTCTCACGTTCGTCCATTTCATCAGTCAAAATGCTTGCTAACACTTCATCGGCTTTAGCATCAATTGCTGAAATCTCTTCTTCAGTATATAAATAATCGATCGTTAGAGTTATTTCGCCATTTTCATTAATGCTTGTTTTAATATTAGTAAAACTATTGAAAGGATGAATATAATTATTTAAATGTGTAAGTATTAATTCATCACCACTGATTTTAGAAACATCACTTAAGCATTCAGTATATTCATCAGGACAATAAAAAGTAAATTGATCCCATCCATTATTGATAACACTATAATAAATATTTAATAAATCTTGAAAAGAATAGGGGATATAGTCCTCTGTCTTTTGTACATAAAGATAACTAGCATCTTTGGTATAAGCATTACCAGGTTTAATTATCAATACCGGTTCATCACTTACTATACTAGCCAAACTATCCGTAAGAGGATTAATAAATATAATTGTAAGCGTAATTAAAATTATACATACTACTGGAATAATTATCTTTTTCATCTGTTCACCTATATTAATTTTAGCAAAAAAAAATAAAGTAAACAATTGTTACTTCATATTTTTTACTTTTTGTGTCAATCTTGCTTTTTGTCTATCAGCAGTATTTTTCTTTATTAAACCTTTACTAACTGCTTTATCGCTATATTTTTGAACATCTTTTACTAAATTTTGTGCTTCTTCTACATTATCAGCAGCAATTGCTTTTTCGCAGTTCTTAATAAGGTTTTGAACACGCATTTTAAGTTCATGATTATTTGCAGTCTTTTTAGCAATAACCTTTACAGCTTTTTTTGAACTTTTAATATTTGGCATAATCAAACTCCTTCCTCATTTCTTAATAATTTTAACAAATATTAGGTTATTTATCAAGTGTTTTAGTAAATATCTAAATTATTTTCTTCTATAAACTTATTAAATGCTTCTTTCCAATTGCTATTATTACAATTTTTATAATATTTATTTAAGTAATTTGCAAAGTAATTATAATAATCTTTATATCTATTAAATTCATTAATTATTATATTGCACCATTCAGGACTAACCTGATAAGTTAAGGAATTCTTATAAAATTCTTTAACTTCTTCAAAATCATATTGTAATTCTATTGGTGTATAATCTACATTGTCATTATCTATATCTAGTATTCCAAATGCTACAACGTCTTTATTGTTGCAAGGAAATAATGCTCCAGCATTTATAAAATAGCGATTTTTATATTTAGTATCAAAAGGAATATGGCTATGAGCAAATAAATAGACATCACACGCAAAATCCTCAATTAATTTATCGAACAATTGATAAGAGTTAGCATACACTAATTCTCTTACTTTATAAGGACTTCCATGGGAAATACATATCTTTTTTCCCGCAATAGTGCTTATTTTAGTAGTAGGATTATTTTTGATAAATTCCAAGTTAATTGGACTAATATGTTTATATGTGTAAAGCATGAGAGCAAAGCGAGGATTATTTTCCCAAGAATAGCCATCATAATTGATTATTGATTCCTCACGATTTCCATTTACCATTATAGGATTTAGCTCCCTTAGCTTATCCAATACTTCGTTGACCCAAACTCCATCGGTTATACTATCACCTCCGATAATATAATCTGTTACTTTTTCTTTTTTAGCATAATCTAAAATCTTATTTAACAATAAATAGTTAGCATGAATATCATTTATTATTGCTATCTTTCTTTTCATCATCATCTTCCTTTTTCCCAAGTATTTTTAATATATCGATTAAAATACTTTTTTCTTCTTTTGTTAATTTATGCGTTTCCTTTAAAACATTCTTGACTTTATTAAAACTAATTTTATTTAATTCGCTTTTTTCTGTATATCCAGAGTTATATAGTATTTTAAAAAAAGTATCGACAAATAATTTCCGTTCAGTATTATCATAACTAGCCATAATTTGTTTAACTTTTCTTTTAATATTATATGAATAATCACTTAAAGTACCTAATGTTAAAATTGGTCCATAACAATTCCAAGTAAAAGCATCATGAGCTAAAGTTTTCTTAGCATAGCTTTTAATTACTTTAACTTGACTAGTATTTTCTAATAATACGCCGATGATACTTTCTTCTGGAATATATGTTATGATTTTTTTCTTAATTTTTTTATAAGATTTAGATGTAATTTCCCTAATCATAAAACCGGGGCCATCAAAATTATATATTTTTTTGATTTTATGTCGTACCCACCAATGAGCGTTCATCCCCGCCGCCATACTTAAATTGCCACCTTTAGAATGTCCGCCGATATAGATGTATTTGTTTCCTTTTTGCTGTTGTTCCAAATACTCCCAAGCACTTTTTTGTGCTGGAACAGGATACATGTGACAAAGCCGAAAATCTTCTTCCCAACCGACCAGATTATCTTCAGTACCTTCAAAAGAAATAAAGATTGTTTTGCTATCTAGTCTAATGGTAATAGCTCCAAATTGTTCATGTTTCGTATTTATTTTTTGATAATTTTCTAATTTTAAATTACCATATCTTGAAGAGTTAGCTAGTTCTTTAAATAATATTTTGGCATTATTTAAAAATCTATCTTTATTTTTTAAATTAAATTTCTTTTGCATAGCCTCATAAGCTTGTTTGATAGTTACCGTCTTCGGGTGCGTTACAATTCCCGTAAAATCATTATAGGAAATAACTGCTAAGATTAAGGCATCAACTTCATTAAAAGCTAATTCTTGCCAAGAGTAATTACCTAAAACTTTAACATATTTAAGTATTGTATCCTTCATAATTCCACCTTTTTATATTATAAAATAAAATTTTTATGTTTTAAAGCCTTTCTTCGACATATTATTTAGTATAAGTGTAGTAAGATATAATTGTGATTGATATGAAAGTTAAATTTAAAGGCCGTAGGAAGTTTAAAAATACTGTATTTAAAGTTTTTATTATATTATTAATTACCATTATTTCCTTTGGAACTACTTTTAAAGTTTTATATAGTGGCATAAAGGTAAGTATTGATAATAAAACATATTTGGATTATTTAGTTAACGATTCTTTTTCTAAATTTTCCTTAAGTGATTTTGCTAACTTATCTAGCACAGAATTTCTTCTAAAATATTCTTTTGGTATTACTAACTTTAACACTGGTTTAGAAAATATTGAATTATCTACACCTGTAGCATCCGAAGTTGAAAATGATGTTGAGACTAATATTAAACCTACCGTCTATATCTATAATTCTCATCAAACTGAAAGTTATCGTAGTGATTTTGCTGAGAGTTTTAATATTAACAATACTGTTTATTTAGCCAGTCATATTTTAAAAGAATATTTAGGTAATTTAGGTATTGGAGTTATTGTTGAAGAAAATAGTATCGTCGATGTTCTAAATACTAATGGTTGGAAATATGGAAGTAGCTATAAAGCCTCAAGAATTTTAATAGAACAAGCCAAAAAGGATAATCCAAGTTTAACATTTTTTATTGATTTACATCGTGATGCCGCAAGTTATGAAAGAACAATGCTAGAAATTGATGGCGAAAAGTATGCCAAGATAATGTTTGTTGTTGGTCTAAAACACGATAATTATGCCCCAAATTTAGAATTGGCTAATAATTTAAATGATAAGATTAAAGAATTTAATTCCGAATTAAGTCGGGGAGTTATGCAAAAAGACAATAGTGGAGCGAACGGTATTTATAATCAAGATTTTGATCCTAATACAATTCTTATTGAAGTCGGAGGGCAATATAATTATATAGCAGAAGTAAACAACACTTTACGTGTTTTTGCTGATGTTTTATATGAATATTTTGAGGAACAAAAATGAAAAAGAAAAGAAATTGGTTCTTACGTTTATTGTTTGTTTTATTTATAGTTTTCCTAGGTCTTTATATTGCTTCAGTTAGTGGTTATTATGAAACACAAGTAGGCAATAAAGTAGCTTTAACTGAAGAAGCGATTAGAGATTTTGAAAATGATGTTTTAGAATGAAAAAATGTCGATATAAAAACTTTTTTACAAGAAGACAACAAAGATTATTCTAATACTTTTACCGATATGGGAGATAGATTTTCTGAATCAGTTCAAAAGATTTTAACTGATGGTATTGGTGGTATTTGGGATGCTATAAAAGTTTTGTTTTTTTAAAAATTTATTGTATAATAGTTGCAGGTGTTGTGAAATGGAACAAGCAAAAATTCGAAATTTTTCCATAATTGCTCATATAGATCATGGTAAAAGTACCTTAGCTGATCGCATTTTGGAATTAACGGGAGCCGTATCTAAAAGAGAGATGAAAGACCAACTTTTAGATAGCATGGATTTAGAAAGAGAGCGAGGCATAACTATTAAACTTAATGCTGTCAAGTTAGAATATAAAGGTTATATTATTAATTTGATAGACACTCCAGGCCATGTCGATTTTTCCTATGAAGTTTCAAGGAGCTTAGCAGCTTGTGAAGGAGCAGTCTTAGTTGTCGATGCTGCTCAAGGAATCGAAGCCCAAACTCTAGCTAACCTTTATTTAGCTTTAGCAAATGACTTGACAATTATTCCTGTAATAAATAAAATCGATTTACCTAATGCTAATATTCCTAAAGTAAAGCAAGAATTAATCGATGTCTTAGGTTTTAAAGATGAAGATATAATTTTATGTAGTGCTAAAACTGGGGAAGGGGTAAGTGATATAGTTGATGCTGTCATTAAAAGAATTGAACCTCCTAAGATTGATTTAGTTAGTCCAACTAGAGCATTAGTATTTGATTCTTATTTTGACTCTTATCGTGGTGTCATCCTATTAGTTAAAGTTGTCGAAGGCAAAATAAATGTCGGCGATAAAATTAAAATGCTTGCTACCGGAGGCATATTTGAAGTAGTTGAGTTAGGTGTTCATACACCTAAGGAAGAAAAGTATCATACCCTACAAAGTGGTGAAGTTGGTTATATTGCAGCATCTATCAAAGATATTAGCCTAGTATCGGTGGGAGATACCATTACAACTTTGGGTAATCCTGCAACTGAACCGCTAGAAGGTTATAAAGAAATGAAACCTATGGTCTTCTCCGGCATCTTTCCAACGGAATCGAATAAATATGAAGAATTAAAAGAAGCCTTAAATAAATTGAAACTTAATGATGCCGCTTTATCATTTGAACCAGAAACTAGTGAAGCCTTAGGTTTTGGCTTTAGGATAGGTTTTCTAGGCCTTTTACATATGGATGTCATTATCACCAGAATCGAAAGAGAATTTGATATCGGCATTATTGCTACTAGTCCTAGTGTAATTTATAAAGTAACTTTAACTGATGGCTCTCTTGTAGAAGTTGATTCTCCAAATAAAATGCCCGATCGAGCTAAAATTTCTAAAATTGAAGAACCTTATATTTTTACAAACATAATTGCTCCTGCTGAATATGTGGGACCTATTATGGAACTTTGTCAAAACAAGCGAGGAATATATAAAAGCATTGAATATATCGATGCTACCAGAATAAATGTCCATTATGAAATTCCTTTATCAGAAATTGTCTATGATTTTTATGATAAATTAAAAAGTACAACTAAAGGTTATGCTTCTTTTGATTATGAACTTTGTGGTTATCGCGAAAGTAATCTAGTAAAAATGGATATATTGTTAAATGGCGAAGTGGTTGATGCTCTAAGTGTAATCGTTCATAAAGATTTTGCCTATTCTAAAGGTCGTGCCATTGTCACTAAACTAAGGGAATTAATTCCTCGTCAAATGTTTCAAATTCCTATTCAAGCGAGCATCGGTTCTAAAGTAATTGCTCGTGAAAATATCAGCGCAATGCGCAAAAATGTTTTATCTAAATGTTATGGTGGCGATGTTTCTCGCAAAAGAAAACTTTTAGAAAAACAAAAAGAAGGTAAAAAAAGAATGAAGATGGTTGGTTCAGTCGAAGTCCCACAAGAAGCCTTTTTAGCTGTTTTGGGAGGAGAATAGCATGCCTAAAGCAATTTACATTCATATTCCTTTTTGTCGCAGTATCTGCTCTTATTGTGATTTTTGTAAATTCGTTTATAACGAAAAATGGGTAGGTGCTTATTTAACGGGTTTGCGTAATGAAATCAAAGACCGTTATATGGATGAACCAATAAAAACTATCTATATCGGCGGCGGAACTCCATCTTGTTTGACTATCCCAGAACTTCGCCGTCTTTTTAAAATAATTTCCGTTTTTAATACTAGCGAATTAGAAGAGTTTACTTTTGAATGTAATTTAAGTGATATTACTGAAGAATTATTAGTATTGCTTAAATATAATAAAGTAAACCGTCTTAGTATAGGAATAGAATCATTTAATAAGAAAAACTTAGAGTTTATGGAAAGAAGTGCGGACTTTAAAGACGCTTCTGAAAAAATAGAACTATGTCGCCGCCATGGATTTTTAAACATTAACATCGATTTAATGTATGCTATCCCCGGAGAAACTTTACATGACTTAAAAAAAGATATCGATTTATTTTTAAAATTAAATCCTACTCACATCAGTACTTATAGTCTAATTTTAGAAGAGCATACCAAAGCTACTAATAATGAAGCAACCTATATTGCTGAAGAACTTGACTACGA
>CALVVJ010000035.1 GCA_944363835.1 uncultured Bacilli bacterium
ATGGCTTTTTCATTTATATCATTTGTATTTTTATCAACTTTTAAAATAATAGGATCCTTTATCATATCCTCGATTGTTAGGGTAGTATTAGCATCATTAATTAATTTGATATTTTCTTTATCAGCATAAGATAATCTATCAAAAGATTTATTTTTTATTTCTTTTTGTAAATCTCTTACTGATAAATTATTAAGCATTACTTGATTGATATAGTAATTTCTTTCATTTTCGTTTTTTATAGGTAAAATAGTTCTATAGTGAGTCCATGTTAATTCCGGCCTCAGCGAGGACGAATTTGGAAAAGTCATATATAAACATCGCATTCTTTCCAACGTTCTAGCATCATATACTTTTCCATATTTTAAACTTAACTTATGTCCCCATTCTTTGATTAAACCATCACCATACTTGGCACGTTTCTTTCCACCTTGAGCTTCGACGATGAGCCTTCCGATATTCCAATAAGTATGCAAAGTTTCACTATTGTCTTGTAAAGCACGAACCCCCTTATTAATTTCATTTTGTTTGATTAAACTTTCGACTTCTTTGTAATAATTCATATGACAATCCCCCTTGATAAAAGGCATTCTAGCATATCTTTTTAAGAAAATTTGTCAATCGATGTCGAATTCGATTTTTAAATTATTTTTTTCAAAAATAGTTAATTGTATGTTATACTTATTTTAGAAGAATAAGGTGATAATATGTTTGGAAAAGTAATTAGATTAGATAATAATGAAGTTACAATTGAAAATTTAAGTAGAAAAGCAATATCTAGCTTGATGAATTGTCATATAGTTTTTGAAGATGAAGCTAGGAAAATTGTGGGTGAAATAATTTATATTGATGAGGCAATTGTCAAGGTTTTATTGGTTGGTGAAATTGTCGATAATTTCTTTGTGTCGGGGATAATTAAAAAGCCAAGTGGAATTTCATCGATAAGAATTATAACTATGCCAGAATTGGAACTTATTTTTGGAAAGAATGAACTTAGTAAAGATAATTTATTGTTGGGAAAGTCTGCAGTATATAATAATTTAAATATATCTGTTCCTTTAAATAGTTTTTTTGCTAATCATAGTGCTATTATTGGAAATACTGGTAGTGGTAAGTCTTGTGGTATTGCTAGAATTTTGCAAAATTTGTTTTTAGTAAATCCTGTAAAACCTATTAATGCTCATGTAATTTTGTTTGATGCCTATGGTGAATATATTAATGCTTTTAATGAATTAAATAATAATGGACTTAAATGTGTAAATTATACAACTAAAATGCCTAGAGAAGGAGAACGGCAGTTATCATTTCCGGCGTATTTTTTAGATGTCGATGATTTAGCTATTTTATTGCAAGTTCAAAGTGGGGATCAAATTCCTGTTTTGGCTAAGGCTTTAAAACTAGTTACAATTTTTAAAAGTGAAGATCCGATGATGAAAGAGTATAAAAATGATATAATTGCTAATTGTCTTTTGGATATTCTTACTAGTGGGCGATCTTCGAGTCATATCAGAGACCAAATAATTGCTGTTTTATCGCACTACAATACGGAAACATTAAATCTTGATGCTATTATTCATCAACCAGGATATGATCGTACGCTTAGACAATGTTTATTAATTGATGAACAAGGAAAGATGAATGCAATATTTGAAGTAGTTAAATTTTTGCAACAATTTGAAAATGTCAACTTGGAAAAAGTAAATGTAATTAAGAATTTTGCATATACTTTGGATGATTTATATTATGCTTTGGAATTTGCTTTAATTAGTGAAGGGTCAATTAATAATGATGAAGCTTATAAGCAAAATAATATTTTAAAGACAAGATTACAATCAATAATTAATGGAGAAGAAAAAGAAATTTTTGAATATAGTATATACAGGTCTAAAGAAGAATTTATTAAAGATATGTTTAGAGATACGCAACTTGTTAATGTTAATTTAAGTTATTTAGATGATAGATTTGCTAAAGTTATGACAAAACTTTATAGTAAATTGTTGTTTAATTACACAACTTCTTTAGAGCCAAGGGGACAATTTTCTGTCAATATAATTTTGGAAGAAGCACATCGTTATGTTCAAAATGATAATGACATTAATGTAATTGGTTATAATATTTTTGATAGAATTACTAAAGAAGGAAGAAAATATGGAACACTTCTTACTTTTATTACACAAAGACCTAGTGAATTATCCACAACAGCTTTATCACAATGTGCTAATTATATAGTATTTAGAGTATTTCATCCAGAAGATTTAAATATAGTTAGAAGTATGAGTACTAATGTAGCTGGAGAAACTTTGGAACAAATTAAAGCATTGAATCCTGGTACGGCATTTTGTTTTGGAACAGGTTTTAAAATTCCTACTCTTGTCATGTTTGGTTTACCAAATCCGTTACCGGAAAGTACCAGTTTAAAAATTAATGATTTGTGGTATTGAGGTTAATATGATAGAAATTAGTTTAAAATCAAGCGATTTATTATATTTATCTTGTGCTATCTCTGAAGTGACTAATCCTCGGGCAGTAATTCAAATAATACCTGGGGTTAAGGAACATAAATCAAGATATAATGAGTTTATAATGGAACTTAATAATAATGGTTTTAATGTTTTTATAAGTGATATAAGAGGTCATGGTAGGAGTATAAATGGCAATTATCCTTTAGGATATATCGATGATTATCAAAAAATGGTGGAAGATCAAAATATTATTAATGATTTTTTACGTAATAGGTATCCTGGTTTGCCAATTTATATGCTTGGAGATTCTATTGGAGCAGAAGTAGCTCTAGGATTTATTCAAAAGTATGATAATAAAATAGATAAATTGGCTTTAATTAGTCCTTTGAATCATGCAAAAAATACGGATTTTTGGATATCAACTGCTAGACTTACTTTAAAATTTCAAAGTGGTAAGAAAAGTAGTTCTTTTTTGCAAAATGCTTTAGGAGATTTTAGTTTAGAAAAGTTGGCTAAGGATAATAATGAAAGGGAACGAATAAAAAATGATGCTTTGTGTAATTTTTCTTATAGTAATATGGCAATAGGAAATATGTTACTTTTGAAAAAAGATGTTAGTATGCATACTAAGTATCAAGGAAATAATAAAACTTTACCAATAATGATTATGTTTGGAGCTTTAGATGAAATCGGTGGGGGGAGAGATGGCATTAAAGCACTTATTAATATTTTAAATAAATCCGGTTATACAATGATAGGTAATTTGGAATATGCCAATATGATGCATAAAATATTATTTGAGACTGGAAGAAGATTAGTTTATAATGATTTGTTAAAAATTTTATTAAATTAGAGTTTTTAGGTAGTATATAAGAAATATTAATGATATAATTTAAGTGGAAGTTGGTATGGAGTTTGCGTATGATAAGTGTTGAAGTTTTAGAATTTTTAGAGGATAATGCTATAAGTATTGAAAAATTTTTGCAAGAGAATTTTAGTATTGAAAGTTATATTCCTAAGTTTAATGCTAAAAAGAAAAAGTGGCGAATTAAACATAATGAGATTGCAGGTTGGTATAATGTAATTCCTGTTTCTATGAAATTTGCTTATCGATATAAACATTTGGTTTTGACGGGAAAGTTAATTGTAGTACATGATGATTTTGGCAAATATTGTGTTTATGTTAATCCACGGGTGATTAGTGAGTCTTGTGAGTTAGCGGAGCTTCAGGCAATTCTTCATGATTTGGAAGAAAATATGGAACCTGATACTCTTAGAATGGTAGAAATTAAAAGACAACTTGCAGAGAAAATACAAGATATTGAGGAAAGTATTCGAATAATTAAGCATTTTAAGGGTGAAGAATCTTTGGAATATAATATGGGTATTATGCATTTAATTGATGAATCTAAAAACTTATCAAGAGTTAGAAGAAGGGTTGAAAAAGACGAAGATTTGTGTTAATATAGATTTCGTAAATCGCTGATAGAAGACATGATTTTTAGTTTTATTTTTTCAAGAGAGTTAGCGGATGGTGGAAGCTAATAAAAATGACTAAGAGTTACTACTTCTTGAGAGGGTTAATAAACTCCGGAATAATCCGTTATCAGTAATTAAGTTAATAAAAGGATGGTACCGTGTTTTTATGCACTCCTGGGGTATCATCCTTTTTATTTTGGGGAGGAATGTTATGGCAGAAAAGGATTTCAAGGAAGAACAGTTTCGAAAGGAACTTTTTGAAGTTAGAATGAAGTTAGCGGCATTAGCTAGTAAAGAGGGTAATCCACTTTATGAAAAAATGATAGAACAGGTAAGAGAGGAACATGTTAGAATAAAACATGAATATATTAAGTATAAAACAGATTTGAAATTGAAAAGTGAGGGAATGAAAAGATGATAAATATTAAAGAAGATAAAAAATTAAGTGTACTTAATCATAGTTGTGCTCATTTGTTGGCACAAGCAGTAAAGCATTTGTATCCAGATGCAAAGTTTTGGGTAGGGCCAGTTATCGATGATGGATTTTACTATGATATCGATTTGGGTGATGATGTAATTAAAGAAGAAGATTTACCGAAGATAGAGCGTGAAATGAAGAAAATTGCTAAAGATGGCAAAAGAATTGTAAGACATGAATTAACTCGCGAAGAAGCTTTGGATAAATTTAAGGATGATCCATATAAAATTGATTTAATCAATAATATGGCTGATGATACGGTTATTTCTTGCTATACGCAAGGGGATTTTACTGATCTATGTCGTGGTCCACATGTGGATACTGTAAAAGAACTTAAATATTTTAAACTTCTTAAAGTAAGTGGAGCATACTGGAAGGGCGATGCTAACAACAAGATGCTTCAAAGAATTTATGGTATTTGTTTTGAGTCTGAAAGTGATCTAAATGAACACTTAAATTTCTTAGAAGAAGCTAAAAAGAGAGATCATAAAAAATTAGGCAAGGAACTCGATTTATTTATGCTTAGTGAATATGGTCCCGGTTTTCCATTTTTCCTACATAATGGAATGATTATTAGAAATGAACTGGAAAATTTCTGGTATAAGGAACACACCAAAGAAGGATATGAATTTATTAAGACTCCAATAATGCTTAATAAAGATTTATGGGAATTATCAGGACATTGGTATAATTATCGTGAAAATATGTATACGAGTGAAATTGATGATAAAGTATTTGCGATTAAGCCAATGAATTGTCCTGGTGGAATGCTTGTTTATAAAAATTCCTTACATTCTTATAAAGATTTACCGCTTCGAATTGGTGAACTTGGTCAAGTACATCGTCATGAAGCAAGTGGAGCATTAAATGGGTTATTTAGAGTTAGAACATTTACGCAAGATGATGCCCACATATTTATGAGAGAAGATCAAATTGAAGAAGAAGTTATTAGATTAATTAACTTTATTGATAGAATTTACTCTGTATTTGGTCTAACTTATTCAATTGAACTATCTACTAGACCAGAAGAAAAATATATCGGAGATATTGCTATTTGGGATAGATCAGAAAAAGCTTTGCAAGAAGCTTGTGAAAAATCCGGACATTCTTGTAAGATTAATCCTGGTGATGGAGCATTCTATGGGCCAAAACTAGATTTCCACATTAGAGATTCTTTAGGTCGTGTTTGGCAATGTGGTACAATTCAACTCGATATGAACTTGCCAGAAAGATTCGATTTAACTTATATCGATGCTGATGGATCAAAGAAAAGACCTGTAATGCTTCATAGAGTTATCTATGGTTCTATTGAAAGATTTATCGGTATTTTGATCGAACACTATGCTGGTGCTTTCCCACTATGGCTTGCTCCGGTCCAAGTAAATATTATTCCAGTAAGTAATGAACATCACTTAGAATATGCTCAAAATCTTGCTAAAGAGTTAGATAGTGCTGGTATAAGAGTTAAAATTGATGATCGTGATGAAAAAATGGGTTATAAAATGCGGGAAAGTCAAACTAAGAAGATTCCTCTTACTTTAGTTTTAGGGGATAAAGAAGTGGAAGATAATTCTGTAAGTTATCGTGAATTTGGAAAGACTGATACAACTACTATACCGAGTGATGAATTTATTAATTTAGTTACTAAGTGTATTGAAGATAAGGAATATAATATATAATAATTTTGGCTATCAAATATGGTAGCCTTTTTAAATTTGCATTTTTACTTGTTTTATGATAGAATAATGAGCGTTTTACAAAAGGGGGAGAATTTGGTGAAGGTTTTAAATGTGACAAAAAGAACATTAAGAAAAATGCCACCACTTAATTTAAGTAGAAGTATTGTTAATACTGAGGCTAAATTATATATTCATGATTATAAAAAAGATTACGCTCATTTTGATGAATTACTTAAAATTTATTATAATCAAACACCAGGTTATCTAGCAGATAAAATTGCTGTTATAACGAAACTTATTGCTACTTTTGAAGCATTAGATATGCCTCAGTTAGTAACACCTACATCATTAGTTTCACTCGATGGAGAAATATCTGGGTTTGCAATGCCTTATATTGAAGACAATATTAATTTAACTCTTTTACTCAATAATCCTAAAGTGAAATTAGAGTTAAAACTAAATTGGTTAAAAGAAATACTGGCTATTTTAATTAAAATTAATGACTCCCATGAACTTGATGGTAAATTTTTTCTTGGAGATATTCATGAAGCAAATTTTATTTGGGATATAAAAGAACAAATGGTAAAGGCTGTAGATATGGATAGTTCCTATTTTATCGGAGGCCCAATTCCTATTTCCAAAGTTACAACTTTTAATGAATTGTTAGAAAGATTCCCCAATAAATATGTTTTAGATGAAGAAAGTGGCAAATTTATTCCTAATAAAGATATTACTAGTATATCATTTATTTATATGTTACTTAATGTATTAAGTAATAGTAATAATTCTCATAAATGGAGTTATAATGAATTTTATAACTATCTAAGTTATTTAAAGAAATGTGGTTTATCTAAATATTTATTGGATATTATTGCTAATGTTTATACCGCAGGTAATGTCGATATATATTATCCAGAAATATTAGATAGTATTAATGTAAGTAAAGATTATTCCCTTACAAGGGCAAGAGTTAGAAAAACAAATGGAGGATATTATTATGGAAGCAATTAATATAAGTAGAAAATATTTAAGAGAATTACAAAGTTTAAGACTTAGTAATGTAAGTAGTGGAGAAGGTAGTATTTTAAGAAATCCTTTAAATGGTAAGGAAGTATTAAAAATATTACATCAACAAAATGGATTATATTTAAGTAATAAGTTATATACTCTTAATTCTTTATATGATATTGAAGATGCCTTAGATAATGATTCATTTGTTTTACCTAATAGATTACTTACAGTTGATGATAAAGTTGTAGGTTTTACAATGCCCCTTATTAATGGGGTAACACTTGCAGATATCCTTTTTAATGCTGATATTGATATAAAAATAAAAGTTAAATATTTGAAAAGGATTGGGGCTATTTTAGATGCTATGGCAAGTTTTAGAAAAGAATATCCTCAATCTAATTGGTATTTAAATGATTTACATGAACGGAATTTTATGGTTGATTTAGATAGTGATAAAATGTATGCAGTCGATTTAGATTCTTGTCGTATTTTTGGCAATCATCCATTTTTATCAAAATATTTATCTAGTTTTTCACCAATAATAAATCATCCAGAAAAATATCATAGTAATTTTTGTATATCTTGTGGTGGAGATTTTGTTGCAGATGAAAATGCTGATTTATATAGTTATGCTATGCTTGTTATAGACTTTTTATACGGAGCAAGAATTAACTTGGCAAGTGAAGAAGAATATTATAAGTATTTAGAGTATTTAAAAAGTGTTGGAGCACCACAAGAATTAGTTGATGCTTGGGCTAAAGTTTATACTAATGATAATAATGTCAATTTTGCTCCACTTTTAGATTCGTTACCATATTTTTATGAAAAAACAGATCGAGGATTATATTTAAAAAGAACAAAGGGAATGTAAAAGAATAATTTCTTTTTTACATTTCTTTTTTTCGTGTCAAAGTATATGCTTTTTCTACTGTTTTAGAAGCACTTAAGAAATTATTTGTTTCAATAAAAGTATATCTATCAAAATGTAAAATAACTCCGTCGTTAGTTTGAATAGGTTGCATAATAACAAATCCCGCTTTTCCTTCTTCTTTTCCTTTGTGGCAAATATAGTTGCTTAAAGTAGGTATGTATAATATATTGTTTTTGGGTTGCCATAAGTGAGAGTGTCCTTTTATTGCAAGTTCATGGGGAATTAATGATTCTTCATAAATGCGATTACTGGAATGTTCTAAAGAAATTACTTGGCCACAAACTGTAAAAAATGCTTGAATAAACCCTAATGGATAAATGTTTTTCTTGTTAGCCAATAATTTTAAGATATCTACTTTATTTTGATGATCTATATATCTTGTGTCGTGATTTCCTCCTAAAACAAATTGGGTAACATCAGGCATAACAATATATTTTTCAACAATTTGTTGTGATTGTTCAAGTGCTTCATTGCCTTTAAATTCAGAAAAACTTAGAGGCTTTCCATTTTTAGTTCCATCTCCAATATCTCCAGCATGAATTAGATGGTGAATTTGGTTTTGCATGCAAAAACTAGCAATATAATTTAAATAATCTAACCGTTCAAAATCATCGTTTCCCATATGAGTATCAGAAATAAGCATAACTTTTTCTGTATCTAACTTAAACATAATAGCTTTATTTATATAGATACTTTTGAGTAAATTAGCTTCTTCTGAAGAAATATGTAAGGGGTAAGGAAATAATGTGCTGCTTATTTCTTCGAGTAATTCATATTTATATAATTCATATTTATTTAAAATGTCATCAAAATCGCCATTTTCTAATAGTTTATTAATTATTTCCATATAGTTACTCCTTTTTTAGATACTTTACTATATTTTTTAAATAAAAACAATAAAAATCATTTGACAAACATAAAATATTAGTGTATATTATTGGTGTTGTTAAAAAAGGAAAGAGATTTGTATCCACCTGATTGCATGTAAGCAATGGGTTAAAAAGCCGTAGTTTTATATTTTTTAGACTTGGATTTTTAAAGAAAATGGGTACAAATGTTGTATCCATTTTTAATTTGGTGGAGGTGCTTTAATATAGCAAAAAATGTTGATGAATTACTAACTAATGAGAATATCAAAATTCCGGAAGTTATGGTAATTGGGCCGAATGGCGAAAAAATGGGGCTTAAGAAAATTGAAGATGCTTTGACACTGGCAAATTATGCTGGCTTGGATTTAGTGCTTATGAGTGGAACTTCTACTCCAGCAGTTGTAAAGATTATGGATTATAATAAATTTAAGTATGAAAAGCAAAAGAAATTAAAAGAAACCCAAAAGAAACAAAGAGAATCTAATAAGGAATTAAAGGAATATCGCTTGTCAGTGACTATCGATGTCGGAGACTTTGAAACAAGACGTAGAAATGCTAAGGATTATTTAGAAAAAGGACATAAAATCAAAGCATTTATTAGGTTTAAAGGTCGTCAGATGGCAAGGCCAGAATTAGGGCGTGATGTTCTTTTAAGATTTGCTGATGCCCTATCGGATGTATCAGTAATTGAAACAGAACCAAAATTAGATGGTAGACAAATGGCTATGATTTTAGCACCAAAAAATAAAGAAGGGAAGAAGTAATATGGCAAAATGTAAACAAAAAACTCATAAATCAAGTGCAAAAGTATTTATGAAAAAGAAAAATGGCGAACTTACTTATATGAAGAGTGGAAGTAACCATAAGACTGGAAAAGATTCAGCTAAAGAAGTAAGACAAAGAAGAAATAAAGGTACATTAAGTAAAGGAGATAGAAACAGATTAAAGTCTGTTATCTAGAAGTGGGGTGAATTAAATGGCAAGAGTTAAAGGTGGAAATGTTTCTAAAAATAGAAGAAGAAAAGTTTTAAAAGAAGCTAAAGGTTATTTTGGAAGTAAACATAGATTATATAAGACTGCTCAAGAACAATTATTCCATAGTGGTGCTTATGCATATCGTGATAGAAAACAAAATAAGAGAAACTTTAGAAAATTATGGATTACAAGAATCAATGCGGCATGTCGTGAAAACGATATAAGCTATTCTAAATTTATCAATGGACTAACTAAAGCTGGTATCGAAATCAATAGAAAGATGCTTGCAGAAATGGCTATTGATGATGCTAAGAGTTTTGCTGCTTTAGTTGAAACTGCTAAAAAAGCATTAGATGGTAAAGTAGAATCACCTAAAAAGGCAGAAGTAAAAAAAGAAACTAAAGTTGAAACTAAGAAAGAAGAAAAGAAAGAAAATGTTGAAGATTTAAGTTCTAAGACACTTGCTGAATTAAAGGCTTTAGCAAAAGATGCAGGTGTTAAAGGTTATTCAGCAATGAAAAAAGATGAATTATTAGCATCTTTAAAATAATTACTTGAAAAGTGTGGAGTTTTAAAATATAATATATATAGAAGTTTTTACTTAAGTGTTTGTTGCTCCGACAGCATTTCAGTTAAAACCGATTAATGTGAGTAAGGAGGATATATTATGGCTTTAAATAAGGAAGAAAAAGCAAAAATCATTAAAGAATTTGCTAAATCGAAGAACGATGTTGGTTCAACTGAAGTTCAAGTAGCAATACTTACTAATGAAATTAATAACTTAACTGAACATTTAAAAGAACATAAGCATGATTATCATTCTAAAAGAGGTCTTCTTATGAAAGTAGGTCGTAGAAAGAAATTACTTGACTACTTAAAGAAAAATGATGTTGTAAGTTATCGTGAATTAATTAAAAAATTAAATTTAAGAAAATAATTAAAAAGGCACTTGTTTTTAGTGTCTTTTTGTTTTAAAAAGAGAAAAGAGGTAATATGAAGAAAGTATTTGAATTAGATTTTAATGGGCGAAAATTAGTCGTTGAAACTGGAGAACTTGCTAAACAAACTAATGGTTCTGTTTTAGTTCGTTATGGTGATACGGCAGTTTTATCAGTATGTGTTATGGGTAAAAATATGGTAAGCCAAGATTTTTTCCCATTAACTGTGTTATATCAAGAAAGATTATATTCAGTTGGTAAAATTCCTGGGGGCTTTATCAAAAGAGAAGGAAGACCTAGTGATGCTGCCACTCTTGCTGCAAGATTAATTGACCGACCTATTAGACCAATGTTTGATGAAAACTTAAGAAATGAGATTCAAGTTATCAATACCGTTTTATCAGTTGATCAAGATAATTCCCCTGAAATT
>CALVVJ010000036.1 GCA_944363835.1 uncultured Bacilli bacterium
TTTTCGCCACAAAATGGGAATTTTCTTATTAAAACTATGATTTTTCTTATAGCGGGAACTTTCAATTTAATTCAAGCTTTATTAGCTATTTCCTGATAATTCTGGAACAGTATAACTACAAGTTTTTTCATTGTTACTCCAAGTTATCGTTACTTCATTATCATTATAATCAGTTATAGGGCGATCAGAGATAGGATTTATTAAGTCTTTGCTCAATAAACCAGCAGAGATTAGTTCGTTGATTGTTACTGTGGAATTTGTTGTTATATCATTAACTTCTGCATAAACACATGCGGCATCAGCAATATCTTTAGCATATTGTTCTGCTTGGTCTTCTTCCTGGCGGCTTAACATTCCATTGATACTAACTCCGATACTAACTGAAATTATAGCAATAAGAGTTATAGTAATAATTAATTCTACCAAAGTAAATCCATTATTTTTCATATTATCACAAATTTATTATAACATAACTTTCTTATTATAAACATAAAAATTTCACTTTAAATTGGTATGATGTAAATGGAAGCGAGGTGATGGAATGAATATAAAGATTATTGGGAGTAATTGTAGTAATGGAATAAAACTCAAAAAGTTGTTGCTTAAGGTTGTCAACAATTATGACGGAGATGTCGAGATAGAGTTAAAAGACGACCAAGAATCAATGAGAAAATACAATATTAAAAATATACCTGGTTTGGTAATCAATGGAAAAAAATTCAGCGAAGGTAAAGTACCAAACGATAGAGAAATTTTGAAATATATTAAGTCATACGCAGCGAATTAAAAAAGTCCCAGAAATGGGATTTTTTTGTTATAGATTAGGCAATGCGATATGGGTCTGTAGATGTACCTGTTCCAGAAACATATTTAACTTCATAGTTGAGATAAAGGCATGGACGCGCAATTGCCCAATAGTTTGCTCCATTTCCACTAAAAGAATAGTTTTCGGTTGTGTGAAATGCTCCATTAGGATCTGATGAGCCTGGCATTATTGTCCATTCAGCTTCGCTATTATATATCCAGCTTTGATTACTTGATGTATTTTCATAATATCCGAGACCTTTATTCCAGTTTTCTGGACTTGCTGCATAACCAAAATCACTTGGATACATTAAACCTATAGCTCCAACATCGGTCGTAGGATTTCCAGCATATACATTTGTGCTTCTTTCTGCGTTATAAAATTCCTTGGCAGTAGCAGTTATCCAAATATCATCTCCCAAATACCAAATAGCATCTTTATCTATCATATTTGAGTAATCTGATAATGATTCTAAGTAAGTACCATTAAGTTCTTCTTTTAATGATGAATTACTCCAATTATTTAAATTATTGATATCCCATTGGCGATAATCATAACTGTTTTTTATTAGTTTTAATTTACCATTAAATATTCCAATAATGCGATATAAGTTATCTTCTGGACATATTTCTTCATCTGAACCAAAACATACATAATTTTTTACAACATCATTATTGCCAGCAAATCTATAAGAATTGTCTTCAGCTTCAAGAGAACCATAAGCCCCCATTCCATCATGATAATATAATCCATTTATCTCTGGATTTTCTTCATCATATAACTTAGCAATATGGCATGCTATAGTTTCAGTATCACATATATCATGAAAATTAACTATATCATGGCTTAATATAATTTTAGCATCCAAGCTACTTCCTCCGTTGGCTGACTGATTCGTTGTAAGATTAATAAATGTTACTGTAAATGTCCAATCTTGTACCGTGGCATTTGTTGATGAACTAGATGTTATTTCATAATTACTTGCTACATTAAATAAACCACTTTTTGTTGTTATATCAAATCCACTAACTGTAGTGCCATCTGCATTTTCGGCATTAACATATGTAAGACCATCAACTGATGTAACTGGGTTATTATTTGGATCTGTTATTGTTAATACAATCTCTGGTTTTTGATCTTCAGTTGTATAAATATAATCATTAGATTTAATATTAAAATACACATAATATGTATATGTTGCTGTACTATTTGTTGAATTAGCAAGTAATGTTGCTGCTCCAGTTGCTGTATCACTTAACCCACCACCACCTTCTGTTACATTAAATTGTGTTGGATTTAGATTAATGTCTTTATCAACACTAAACTTTAAATTATCGGTTGTATCTGCTGTTACATTAGCATTTCCAATTGCTCCTCCAGATATTTGAGCTATTACATATGCAAGAGTAACACCAATAAATGTTATTAATAATAACGTTATGACAATTATTTTTTTATTCTTATCTTTTACTTCCATTTTATCTCCTTTTTATGTGTATTAACATGCACATATTATATAAATAAAGTTTATCAAAACGCTCTGTGTATGTCAATACACAAAACATAAAATTAATGTATATTGTTGATATAATTTTTTTGTGATTAATATGGAAATCAAAGCAACAAACTATAAAGGTAAAGATATCTTGAAATTTATAAGGCAAAATTCTAATATGACACAAAAAGAATTTGCTGATACTATCAATAAAACTAGAGATTGGCAAGCATCTAATGAAACTGGTAGAAGTAGATACTTTATAGATGATTTAATTTATATAGCTAAAATACACAACTTAGAAATTATTATAAAAGATAAGCAACAAAAAAAATAACACTGCCTATTATTGATAGTGTTATTTTTTTGTTATGTTACTTAATATTTTTATATATTATATTAAGAATAGAATTAATGATATTATAAAGAATACTATTCCTAAAATCATGGTTAAACGACTTATAACTAGTTCCAATCCTCTTTCTTTAGCGTGTTGAAATAGATTTTCATTACCACCAGTTATTATTTGACCAGCATCGCTAGCTTTATTACCTTGTAATAAAACAACAGCAATTAAAAGAATAGATATAACAAGTAATATATTTTCTAACATTTTCTCACATCCGTTTCGTTAATAATTTACCATAAAGTAAGAAAAAAAGCAACATTACTTTTCTTCTTCAGCATCTGTTGCTTTTGGTTTTCTACCTCGAGAAGATTTCTTTTCGGTTGTTTCATTATCATTTTTAGTTTCTGAAACTTCTGATTCTTCTTCAGCATGTTTAATTTTTCCAGTTTTAACAATTGATTCAATTTGTTCTTTAGTGATTGTTTCATATTGCATCAAGGCATCACTAAGTTGGAAAATTAATTCTTTATTTTCTTTAATTATCTTTTTAGCTTTATCATAACATTCTTCAATTATTTTACGAGTTTGTTCATCAATTTCTAAAGCAACTTGATCAGAGAAATTTTTAGATTTAGCATAATCTCTTCCTAAGAATACTCCTTCACTCTTTTCTTCATATTGAACAGGTCCTAAATCACTCATACCATATTCAGTAACCATGCTACGAGCTATCTTCGTTGCTCTTTTGATATCATCACTAGCACCGGTAGAAATTTCTCCTAAAAACATTTCTTCACTAACTCGACCACCAAGTAGACCAGTTATTTGAGCTAGTAATTCATCTTTGGTAAGAACCGCAATTTTTTCTTCTTTTGGAAGCATCATAGTATAACCACCAGCCATACCACGAGGAATAATTGTTATCTTATGAACTTCTTGGGCATCTTCTAGTTTTAAACCAATAACAGCATGTCCTGCTTCATGAATAGAAACAAGTTTCTTTTCTTTGTCAGTAATCTTTCTAGTAGTTTTAGCAGGTCCAAGCAATACTCTATCAGTTGCTTCATCTATTTCATCCATTGTAATTTCATTTTTATTACGACGTACAGCAAGTAGAGCTGCTTCATTTAATAGATTTTCTAGATCTGCACCACTAAATCCTGGAGTTCTAAGACTTAAATTATCAAGTTTAACATCTTTGGCTAATACTTTATTTTTAGCATGAACTTTTAAAATTTGTTCTCTTTCGTTAGCATCTGGTAGACTTACTGTAACTTGACGGTCAAAACGTCCGGGACGTAGCAATGCTGGGTCAAGAACATCGGGACGGTTAGTGGCAGCGATGATGATTATACCTTCGTTTTCACCGAAGCCATCCATTTCAGTTAATAATTGGTTAAGAGTTTGTTCTCTTTCATCATGTCCTCCACCAAGGCCAGTTCCTCTTTGACGACCAACAGCATCTATTTCATCGATGAATATTAAACATGGAGCATTACGTTTTGCTTCTTTAAACATATCACGAACACGGCTTGCTCCAACACCTACGAATAATTCGACGAAATCAGAACCACTGATAAAGAAGAATGGAACATTTGCTTCACCAGCGATAGCTTTAGCAAGCAATGTTTTACCTGTTCCTGGAGGGCCTACAAGCAATACACCTTTTGGAATTCTTGCTCCCATTTTTTCAAACTTTTTAGGGTTCTTTAAGAAGTCAATTAATTCTTCAACTTCTTCTTTTTCTTCTTTTAATCCAGCAACATCTTTAAAACTCTTCTTATCATTTTCATTACTCAAACGGGCTTTACTACGGCCAAAGTCCATAGAGTTTTTATTAGAGTTAGCTAATTTCATAAATAAGAAATACATTACAACTACTAATAATACTAACGGCAATACGTTCACTAAAACATATAGTAACATATTTTCCCCTGGATCAGCATTAGTATCATATTCAGCAACATCATTTTCTTCAATCAATGCCAAAATATTATCTAATTCTGTACCAACTGCTTTAGCTGTAAATGATTCAGTAGCACTATATCCTTCAAGTTTTCCTTCAATATAGTAAATACTTTCATTACTTTTTGGTGTTACAGTAATTTCTGTTACATTATTTTCTTTTAATTCTGTAATTAACTCACCAGTTGTAAGTTCATTTACTTTTGTCCCTTGCATATTAAGGGCAAATATTACAATTATTACCACAAAACCTAATACTAGGTATGGTAAAACATTTTTAAAATTATCATTTTGTTTTGGTTTTGTATTCATTTAATTATTTTCACCTTGCCTCACATTTAATTATTATATCATATTTTTCAGATTTGTCTTTAGCAAATTGCGATTTTTTTAGTCCAGGTATCCAAATAATAGTATCTTTGGCATCAACAAGTATTGGATAATCATTTCTTTTTTCTTTAGGCAATTTGCTATTAGTGAATATATCACTTACTTTTTTACTGCCATTTAAATTTTTAATAGTCATTTTATCGCCTTCACGTTTTGACCGAAGCTTTAAAGGTAATTTGATATCAGTACTCAAAAGATAAATACAGTTGTTACTATCATCTCCATCAGGAGAATTATAATAAAATGTAAAATATTTGGTTATTATATCTTTATCAACAACAATTTCTGTAAAGTTGACATTTTCTGGCTTGATTATTTTTAAAAAACCATATTCATTGATTCCTTTGTATCCGTTATTCAAATCAATAGACTTGTTATTTTTATTAATTAATTTTAATATTTCTAGCATTTGGTTATCACTTATATCAAAGTAATCTTTTTTTTGGATTTCTTTAACGATTAGTTCAATAGTCTTTTTCTTGATAAAAGTACTCTCTAAATTAATCTTGTTGATATCTACTGAGTTATCAACAATTAATTTCTTATTTTTAATATACTCACTAACAAAGTTATCATACGCATCTAGTTCTTTACTAAATTTTAAATATTTAAGATGAATATTTTTATCTTCTTTTTTTAAAAAAGGAAGAATGGTATGCCGATATCTATTACGGGTATATTTTAAGTTATCATTGCTAATATCAACAGCATAAGGAATATTGTTTTCTTTATTATATTTTATAATTTCTTCCTTTGTTGTTGTTAGTAATGGTCTTAATATTTGATAGTTTTCATTAGTGCTTATTTGTTTAATGCCAGCATAGCCACTTAAGTTGCTACCACGAGTCATACGCATTAAAACAGTTTCGATTAAATCATCGCCGTGATGAGCAGTAAGCAGATACTTGGCTTTATATTTGGTTACCATTTGCTTAAAAAATTCGTATCTTCTTTTTCTAGCATCTTCTTCACTAAATGCACCATTAAGGTAATCAGTTATTTCTAATAATTCAAAGATTATATTATTTTCTTGGCAATATCTATGTACCAACTCAGCTTCTTTTTCACTTTCTGTTCTTAATTTGTGATTAACATGGGCACAAATAACTGTAATATTTTTAGTTGTTTTTAACTTGTCAACTAAACTTAAAAGACACATTGAGTCCGGGCCACCACTACAAGCTACTACTACTGATGTATTATCCGAAGTATTATTATTTAAAAATTCTAATTCTCTATTCATAAACCACCTATAAATTTTTTAGATTGTATAATAGCATGTCATATATATTACCATCAAGTATTTTGTCTGGGTCGGTCGATTCATAGTTAGTTCGATGATCTTTTACTAACTTATACGGTTCTAAAATATAACTTCTTATTTGACTGCCAAAATTGATGCTTGCTCCCGTATCTTTTAGGGAAGCCATTTTAGCCTTTTCTTTTTCTAATTCCATCATATATATTTTGGTTTTAAGCATCGATAATGCTTGTTCTTTGTTCTTTAACTGACTTCGTTCATTTTGACAGGTTACCACAATCTTTGTTGGTAGGTGGGTAATTCTAACTGCTGAATTGGAAGTATTAACAGATTGTCCTCCCGCTCCACTTGAGTGGTAAACGTCGATTTTTAAATCTTCATCTTTTATTTCAACGTTGATATTTCTTTTTATATCTGGTGTTACAGTAACTGATGCAAATGATGTATGTCTGCGGCCTCCGGCATCAAATGGCGAAATTCTCACAAGACGATGAACTCCTGATTCATTTTTTAAGTAGCCATAAGCATAATCTCCACTTATTTTTAGGGTTATGCTTTTAAGTCCTGCTTCATCGCCTTTGAGTTCATCAATTATTTCCCATTTATAACTATTTTTTTCTGCAAATCTTTCATACATTCGAGCAAGCATGCTTGTCCAATCACAAGATTCAGTCCCTCCAGCACCTGGATGAATTTCTAAGTAACAATTGAGCTCATCAAATTCCCCAGATAAAAGAGTTGATGTTTCTAATTCATCTAATTCTTTTTCTAAATCATTAATACTTTCAGTTACTAACTCCAAAAGTTCATCTTCATTACTTGCAATAATAGTAAGACTATCTTCTATTTCTTTAGATAACTTTTCATAGAGTTCTAATTCTTTTTTTAAATTTGTAATTTTTTTGTTGATAATTCCTGACTTTTCAACATCTTGCCAAAAATTATCAGTTTTAGTTTCTTCTTCTAATTTCTTTAATTCTTGACGTTTACTATCTAAGTCAAAGATACCTCCCTAACTCTGTTAATTTAGTTTTATATTCATTTAATTTATTTAACAATTCATTTTTTTCCATAATTAACTAACGATCCTTTCTAATTAAAAGTTTATTTTTATTTCTTCTGTTTCTAAAATAGGATAAGATAATTCTTCATAATTAAATATTTTAGCTATTATATTTGCAGGAATGCTTTTAGTTAGTGTATTATATCTGGTTATATCATTTATATAAATTCTTCTTGAGGCTGCTATTTCACTTTCTACTTTTTCTAGATTTTTTTGAAGATTCAAAAAGTTTTCACCAGCCTTCAATTCTGGATAATTTTCAATTAATGCTACTAACTTTTTATAGTGATTATTTAACTTTTCCCCAGATTCTTCATCATTATTTTTTTCATAACTACTTCTCAATTTAGCAATTTCTGTTAGTGTATTTTTTTCATAGTTGCTATAGCCTTTACAGCATTCTACTAAATTAGGGATTAAATCAAATCTATTTTTTAAATAAACATCAATTAATGATTTTGATCTATCAATTCTTCTTCTTAAATAAATAAACTTATTTAAAGTACAGATAAACCATATAATTATTACTGCTAAAATACCTAATATTATATATAATTTCATGTTATACCTCCGTATCTTGTAGTACTTCTAAAATACTTGCTATAATATTTTTCATATCATCTATTAGTTCTATAGAATATACTAAATTTTCGGCACTTTTTTGAGTACTTTGTCCGGCGTCGAATAAGTCATTAGTATAAAAACGAAAAAATATGATATCATTACTTATTTTTATTTCAAATTTAATGCCAGTTTTATTTTCCATATCTAATATACTGGTTGTAACATTAGGAGTTAAGATACGCATTGTTAGCACTTCATTATCACTATAGGTATCATATCTTTGAGTAAATGATTCATTATCAATATTTATTTTATATTTACCATCAAATAATCTTAGACTATTATTAATTATATAAATAAACGAATTTATATTTTTATTTAAATTTATTTTGGCTACAACCCCACTAAAAACAGTAATATAATTTGTTCTTCCCTCATTATCTTTTTCAACTATTTCGGTTTTGACATCAGACATTATAAATGGACAATTCAAAATGTTTCCACTAATTAAATCTTCACTAGTATATCGATCAAAGTTTTCAAAATCAGCATAAATATAATCATTTCTAGGGATTCCTAAACTAGGATTATATGATAAGTTTGCATCATAATGCTTTAGGGCTTCACTAACTATTGAAATTTTAAAGTCTTTAGTATATTTAGCATTAATTACAATATATATAATACTTAGTATTACTGTTAATATAATGATAAATATGGGATTTATTTTATTTAGAAATACTATTATAATAATTACTACACAAATAAGTAACAATATTAAGATGAAGGCTCTTATTTTATCTGTTGTCTTTAAAGATTTATTATTATCTATTAAATTTTTATATTCTAAAACCTTATTATTATCAATTTGCACCTTGTTATTCTTGGCAGAAAATTTAAAACTTTTGGTTAAAGTTCTTATAATCAAAAATATAATTATTCCAAATAAAATGATACTAAATATTGTTACGACATTCATAATTATTTACGACTTCCTTTCTAATTAATATAAGAAACTTTATAAACAATTTCTTTTTATTTTAGATTACCATGATTTAGGAATTTTTACAATAAAATCAATTATATTCTGAGAATTTTCATGACAAGCATATAAATAATAACATTGGAAAAAGCATATTATTTTGCAAATAAAAGTTGAAAAATGTTGGTAACACTTAAGTTATCAACATTATTTTTTCCAAAGTCCATGTAAATTGCAGTAAGCATATACATCAGTTATTTGTTCATTAGATTCTTTTGTAAATGTAACTTTTGGTTCCATACCAGGAATTAAATTAAAATGATACTCTTTTAAATTAGTTACTACATTTATCCACATAATATAGTGATCTTCCGTCATTGGGTGAAGAACCTCACCAACTGTTACGGTAACACTATTTTCTTTAACATCTACTACTGGTACGTGTTTTTCTGTTGCACCATCAGTTGTGTTAGCAACTAATTCTTCCATCGGTTTACCGCAACACATAATTGGCACATTAGAATCATTTATAACTTCTACTAAATTCCCACAAATAGGGCATCTTAAAAACTTCTTTTTCACAATTTCTACTCCTCTCCTATTTTAATTTTAACATATTTTTTTATATTTTTTTCAAAAAATATATTATTTGACAAAAAAAGGTCAAGATTATTCTTGATCCTCATTATTGTATTTAATTGTAGCTATTTGACCGATAGTTCCTTCTGAATAAGTAATTACTACTTCATCATCGACATTTAAAAACGGTAAAATATTTCGTCCATCTTTGATAGATGCTGAGTAGCGATTATTTTCGCTATCAGTTAAATAGTAATACGTGTTACCATCAATTACAGCAGTTGTTATATCTGATATGGTAATAGTTTTTTCTTGTAGGTTATTTGCATCATATTCGTTAGATACTTCGTTTAAGTAAGCTTCGGCTGCTGCTTCAATACCTAAAGCAGAATCACTAACTACTACTTTTTGATAATCTTCAACATCGACGAAAGCATACATTTTGACAAGACCGGCATTATCTTTCAAACTCATCAAATAAGTGGGCCGATTATTTAAGTTGATAAGTAGCGGAAAAGTTGCAACATATTCTTTTTCTTGAACTAATCCTTCAGCAGAGTCCATCGCACTATACTCTTTTGCTCCCGGAGCACTATAATAGCAGGTTTCTTTAGTTCGCAAATTGACCATAACAAAACCTAAAATAGATTCATCGTTTGATACAGAAGTAATGCCTGTATAAAGATAAACATCATCATCCATTACTAAATAGTTATATCCTTCTGTTGTAACTGTTACATTCTTTTGACCAAATATTGAGTTAATAAATCCTTCTTTATATTCTCCCCAATTATCAAGCTGATCAATTATCAAATCAGATGGATAAGCGTGATCGACCCAAGAAGGAATTTCGCCGACTTCATATTTTTCTGATTTACCAGTAACAGCATCTAAAATGACAACACCAGATACACTTTTACGCATGCCAATTCCGGTGTATTTAATCGTTGGAACTATCCAATATGGATGACCTTCATTATCTATTTCAAATGATGCTTCAGCAAAAATTGTTGTTGGATAACTAATACGAAGTTTACGATATAGATTTTCAAAAAAGTAAGCACTTGGCATATAACGCATGCCTTCATCAAGAGTTACTAGTTCAGAAGAACCATCAGTTGAATCAACTGTGATATATCCCTTTATTCCTTCGCTGCGATTAGTAAAATATTTGATTATTCCATCATATTCTATTGGAGTAACCCGAATTATTTCATCATTATAATTAATTTGGGTATATAAATCACTTACATAAAATTGACTTACCCATTCAGTTGCTTGTCCCATAACTCGGTCTCCTAATTTTTGACTACTTTCTTTATCTAATAAAGGTAATTTAGAAAAATCAGCTGGAGCTACATCTTCAGTAAAACTGCTTGTTTCGTCGACAACTATACGAGTTGCATACTTGCTGGCATTAAAAACTGGAGATACAACAATATTAATTATAAAGATTACTATTATAATTACTGTTCCAGTTCCGATGGTATTTATAAACCAACGAGGTAAGGAACTTGAATTAATTCTTCTTAAAATAACAGGTTGTGTAATTGTTGATAGAAGAATAGAAATTGATGTAAAAATAGCAACAGTAAACAAATATACCCAAAATGTTGGACTTGTTGGATTAAGTGGTGGTAACATAAAGTACCACAAAAATAGTGCAAAAAGTACAGATATAACAATTGGAATGATTTTATTTTTCATAACATTTTCTCCTTTAAGATAATTTTATCAAAAACATTAATAAACGTCTATAAAT
>CALVVJ010000037.1 GCA_944363835.1 uncultured Bacilli bacterium
ATTTTCATGCTTAATCTTTATTGCAAATGTATCTCCTATCTGCCAATTTTTTGCCTTAAACTTTTCTATTTGAACTGATTCCATGGTATTCCTCCTACACAAGTTTATTTATATCTACAGTTTTATTTCTTAATTAATGATATTGAATTACCATAATTATTTTTTATTTCATATACTGCATCATCATTATAAACAAAGCCAGTGTCTGGAGAAAAATCCAAATATCTATAGTCATAAAGAAATTCAAAAACACATTTATCGCCATCAATAAAAATTATTCTTTTAAAATTAGTTCCACTATATGCAGGGATATCACCTGTTATACCTAATATAGGATTTAATGCTTCGCTGCTTAATACTTCATCATTTACAAGATATACTCTATCCCAAGAAAAATTATTAAAAATATCATTTAAATCAACACTTTCGTTTTCTACTTCTACTATTTTTTCATAATATTTTAAATGTTCTCCGAACATATCATTACTTATATCTATATCATTTAAATCTTTTATAATTATAATAGTAGAACCTATAGTATATATTAATCCCCAACATAAGATATAAATAATTAATTTCTTATACTTTTTTGTATCCATATATCATAAACTCCAATATTACCAACTACTTATAATATATCAACAATTTATACTATATACAAGTCATTTCAAATATATTTACAATATGATCTAATAATTATTTAAAAAACTATAGTTAAAATATAAATAGTATATTCATCAACATCATATAAAAATAATTCATGATAAAAACCTGGTTTTTTTAAATAAGCATAAACATTATTTTTACTTTCAATAATATCATTACTTATTTTTTCAAATATTTCGGCATTCTCGTTTTTCTCAAAAAGATGCATAATTTCTTTATCTATTAATTTCTGAACAACTCTCTTATTTATTTTTATAACATAATCACACTCTAACATTTTTTTATAAGTTTCTTCGTCATATGTAAGTTTATTTAAATAAGTTACATCTCTTAACCCTTCAATAAAAATTTGTTCTAACGTTTTTGGGGTTTCAAAATCTATATTATATGTTTCTTTATATCTATCTGCAATTTTTGAACGTTGTATAATTGGAGATACAATAGAAATAGACATTACAACAAACATAATTAATAAACACACAAATGTAATTTTAATAAACTTTTTAATGATAATCACCCTTTCAGAATTTTCAAGAGCATCATAAATCCAACTAATTAACTACATTATAGCATCACATTTTTTAAATTCAAGTTATTTCATCTATATTTACAGTTTTCTTTGTCTTAATTAAATCTGATACTCCTCCAACACTTAACACTAATATTAAACATATTATTGAATTATAAAGCCTAAAACAGAATAAGAATTGGATTTTCAATTCTTATTCACAGTCTCTTATGCTAATAATGTAATGATAATGATTTATTTTTCCATATTTATCTTTCACATCAAATGGTATAACTTTCTTTCCTTCAGATGATGTATCTATTTCTTCTTCATTAACAACTAATTCACCATTAGTAATCTTTATTATAAAATCTTTGACCGTAATAACTTCATTAGTACATATATTTAAATCTTCAGAAAGGGTTATTTTGGGCCGTCTTTTAAAAAATGATGGCAAATAAATAGATAAACCAATAACAATGTAAATTATCGCATAAACAATTACAATTTTTTTGAACAAACCTTTTTTATCAATATGTTTTTTATTTCTTATAAATAGCAAAATAATATTATAAATTATTAATGGAACAACAACAAAATAACTTATCATAATTGCCATCATTATAAGTGGTAAAAACAAAAATATCAAAACAGTTCTATCTCGATTAAGTTTTAATAATAAATAGTAAAAATAAAAAGCACTAAAAATATAAGAATTTACAATAAAAGCAATAATACTTACTAATCTTCCATTTTCTTTATTATTTTTCACCAGAGAATTTTTAAGCAATTCTAAACTCTCCTCATCATAACCTACAAAATGCCCATCTTCATATTTTTCTGAATTATTACTATAATTTTCTTCAATATATTCATTCATTAAAGTTCTATTAGTTTCATGCATATAGCCAATTATAATAAAACTAAATAATAAACTAAATAATAATATTATTACATGAGTTTTAAAACTATAAACTTTTTCAAAACTAATATCCATACTACGCCTCATATTAAAATTAATCATCAAATTTTACTTTTGTTAATGTATCTCTCTTTTTCTTCTTCTCTTTTTTTATAATATGTCCATATATTTTCCAAAGTTCTTCTTCAGTTGGTTTAACTATTTCTGCATTGACTCTAACTAAAGCATTTTTTTTAATTTCAATTATTGAATCTTTTTCATATATACTATTTTTTCTCAAATTATATTCATTGTAACATTTGTATAATTCATCTTTTAATTTTTTTAATAAGAATAATTTATCATCACCATCTACACTTCTATAATCATCTATTGGTAAATTTATATCAAAATTTCCTAAATAAATTAATTCTTTATATATATTGCTTCTTTTCAATAATAGTACTTCAAATAAATAATAATATAGGTAATTAAATTCATCAGGATAAAACTTTCTATCTTTTTGTCTTATTACTCCTTCTTCGTAATTTTCATAAGATTTTAATGGTAAATATCTAGTATAAAAGTGTTTATATTGAACTTTTATAAATTCTAAAGCATCTATTTCTTCTTGATTTTTAGGCAATTGTTTATCCTTAGTTATTTTGGCTCTAAATTTGCATCTAACTTCACAACTAGTTGCATAAGGTGTTCCATACAGTACCAATATTAAATATCTATTATCCAATTTTAATGCAAAAGTATCTCCAACTTGCCAATTTTCATATTTTTGTTTGTCTAATAATTTCATAGCCTCGCTCCTATTATTGCTATCTAAACTACAATTAAAATATATCATTATCTTTTTTGAAATTCAAGAATATAATCAAAAAAAGAACTTATGCTTTCATAAGTCCCAAATAGTAATTTTTCTTACCCTTTTTAATAAGTAATACTTTGCCTTCAATAGCATCATCCTCAGTTATTATTTTATCTAAGTCTGTGCATTTAGCATTATTAATGCTTATTGCTCCTCCACTAATCATTTCTCTAGCTTCTCTTTTACTACTTACTATTTTATTATCGACAAGCAAATCGATTAAATTAATATTTTCACTTACATCAAATCTTGGCACATCATTAATTGATGAAATAATTTCATCAGATGATAAACTCCAAATCTTATCTGAGAATAAACATTCACTAATATTTAATGCCTTATTATATTCATCTTCACCGTGTAAGAAAGTAATAATGGCTTTAGCTAAAGCTTTTTGAGCCTTTCTTTCTTCTGGATGTTCTTTTAAACTAACTTCTAGTTCATCTATTTCTTCTTTACTTAAGAAAGTAAGTTTTTTTAAATATTCAATTACTTTAGAGTCTTCAGTATTAATTAAATATTGATAAAATGCATAACTAGAAGTTTTATTTATATCAAGCCATAATGCTTCTCCAGATTCACTTTTACCAAATTTAGTTCCATCTGCTCTTGTAATTAGAGGAACAGTAAAACCATAACACTTAACCTCTGGTCCATGAATTTTACGAATTAATTCCAAACCAGATGTAATATTTCCCCATTGATCTTGTCCTCCGACTTGCATAGTTACACCATAATTTTCATATAACTTCAAAAAGTCAATTGATTGAAGTATCATATATGAAAATTCTGTATAAGTAATACCAATATCTAATCTTCTTTTAACAGTATCTTTAGCAAGCATATAATTAATATTAAAATGCTTTCCATAATCTCTTAAAAAATCTATTGCATTCATTTCTAATAACCAATCAGCATTATTAACTATTTGGATATTGCCTCCCAAAATTTTATTTAATTGCTTTTGAATACACTCAATATTATGTTTAACGGCTTCTTTACTAATCATTGGTCTTTCCACATTAGGTTTAGGATCCCCGATTAAGCCTGTTCCTCCACCTGCAATTAAAATCGGTGTATGTCCAGCATCCATTAGTCTTTTTGCTGTGGCAATAACTGTACAGTAATGTCCTATATGTAAACTATCTCCCGTCGGATCGACTCCAATATAAAACTTAAGTCCTCCTTTATTAATTGCTTCTTCTACATCAGGACTAGTCACATCATTGATAAGTCCTCGCCATTTTAAATCTTCAAATGTTGTCATTTTTCATCCTCCCTAAAAAATAAAAAAGGATGATACCCAAGGAGTGCATTAGCACGGTACCATCCTTATATTTAACTTTCCTCTTTTAACGCAAGATTACGTTTCAGCTCCAGAGTCGTAAATTCCATCATCGCTGATTGCTCCAATTATAACACATAATTACTATCTTTAGCAAGTTTTTTACTATAATATACTTGAAAATGTATCTGTTGCTACATTTCCAGCTTCATCCACACCAGTAACTTCAAATTTATACCAATAATTAGCTCTATCTAAATTGGAAATTTTAAAAGTATAATAATTATCAGGTTCAATTACTACTGCTTCAGCTCCTCTTGGATCATTGGTTTCCGTAACTTTAGCAGTATAAGTTACTTTACCTACACTATCATATTCCGATACTCCAATTAAAATATAGTCATTATAAGAGTAATCACCAGTATTAGCAGATATACTTAATTTCTTTGTGGGATTTTTAAAATTAAAATGCATAATAAAATTAATTTCTCTTCCTTCTTCATCAACTACATGAACAGTATAATCATATTTTGCAGAATATGTTTGATTAATCGTTATTTCTCCATAACTACTAGTTGTTGCTTTACCATGAATAGAACTATGTTCCCAATCAAGATTTGTATAACCACCAGTAGTCCACATATAAGTCACATTTCTATCAACTTCTAACTTTATTACTGTATTAGGATTACTTACATAATCTATTTCAATTGTTTCAGGAATAGTTAAATTATATTTTTGAACTAATGTCTTGGCTTTATAAGTCTTACCAGCAACAGTAATACTAGCATTCAAATAATTACTTTCTGGTTGTTTATTAAACTTATGAAATGCCGCAACATCACTACTTCTATTTACATAAGTATATGGCTTAGAATCATTATCATCTTCTCCAAAAGCATAATACATTATCTTACCATTTTTCTTTGAATTATCTTCTCTTTGAGGATCAAAATTATACCACTTACCATTTATTTTAATATTAACTGTTGTATGTCCTGTCCCATTTGTATTTCTAGCACTAACTACATAACTATCTAGCCCAATTCTTCTCGTAAGTATCATAAACATTGCTGAATAATTATCACATGAACCCCTTTTAGTTCCAAATCCATTAGCAGCTAAAAATACTTGAATAGCATCTCTTTCATAAAAACCATAAGTATTCATTAATGAATCAATTTCTTCTCCAATGACAAAACCAAGTTGATAACTCATATTATTAATTACCCAATCATACAAGGCTTTCACCTTTTCATAAGTTGACATTGAAGAATTCGTAACAGAATTTATTACTGAACTAACTTGATTATCTAGTGAAGTATATCCCGTCTTTATAGGATTTAACTTAGCACTATTTAAAATACCTTCAATACCACTTGCTACAACTGAACTATTTTCATTTTCACTAACACCGTTATTTTCTTTAATTTCTGTTTCCTCGCTTATCAAATCATCTAATTTAACTTCTGGATCTAATATAATTAAATAATCATTTATCTCTTGTTTTAACTGATTAATTTCTTCCTGACTAATTTCTTCACTTTCTAATCTTTCTTTAAAAGAATTAAAATTATTTAAAATTTCTTTTTTTAAATCTTCAGTAATACATTCACTATTATCTGAATCTGTACATATTTCTTCATATTTTACTATTTCCTGATTCAAAATATCTAAAAGAATATTTTTTTGTTCTTCAAAAGTTTGCTCTTCAAAAACTGGTGTATTATCTTCTTCAACTATTTCATTTTCTTTTGTTAAATTGCTTGATTTATCATCTTTATTTAATAAAATTATTATACCTGTAACAATCAATAATATTAAAACTATCCCAACTACAATAAAAATATACTTTTTATTAATACCATCCTTTTTCTTTTCTTCCAATTTAACATTTTTCTTGTTCCCACTCATAATTCTTTCATCTCCTACAATATTTTATCAAATAAAGACTTTAATGTCTACATATATTTATTTTTATTTTTCCTAACCAAAGTATTAAAATTAACTATCTTTAAATCCAAAGCAAGTTCATCTTCAATACATTTTATATCATCATCACTCAATCCATAATCTTTTAAAAAACTAATACTTGCAATAAAATTTTCTATTGTTATAACTTCATCTTGATCTAACAATGCTTTAGCCATAACTTGTCTAACTAAATTTGATAAAGCCTCATAGTACATATCAACTAATTTCCTAGATGCAAACAAATCGTAAATTGTATCAAATAATCTATCCCAAGTAGCATCACTTAAATCCAACATTGGAAGTTCATACACTAACGTATAACATTCAATTTCTGCAACCACTTGATTAATAGCAGCTTCTTTGTTCAAAAAAGAATTATCGATTACTTCCAATTTATCTTCTACTGTTGGTGTATAATTTGCTATTGCTCTTTTATATTCTAAAGTATAATATTCTTCAGGGTCTATTTTAGTAAATTTTAAATTATCTAAACAAATTTCTTCCTTACTATTTTACCTTTAACACTATTAATTAAATCTTTAATACCAGCAACAATAGCAATACCAGAAATACTAAAAATTCCCAATAACATAATATAAAAATTTTGCAAAGTAAAGGCATTTATAATTATTATTAACATAGGAATTATCATAATTAACATTTTCTTTTTTAATTCCTTAGTAATTTTATTTAATTCTTTTTCCATTTTATCTATAAAACAATGAATTTGAATATTATTTATTGCCTCATCTAAACTTTTTATTTTCTTCATAAAAAATATCCCTCAACTTGAGAGATATTTTAGCATAACTAACTATTGCAGTCAACACAGATATTGGCCATATCAGCATATTCACTTAATCTAGTTTTTAAGTTTGCCACTCTTTCATCTGTCCAATATTCCCTCGGTGTTGAAGCATCACCTGTATCCAAACTAGTTTCATCATCAAACCCAACAATTTCGCCATTATTCATAAAAATCACTGCTGGAACATAAATACGAGGATTACCATCTTCATCATCTTCTAAATAGTCTTCCAATAATGCTACGATTTTTTGATAATTTTCCGTATTATTACTTCTATCTTCTCGAATATTATAATAATGTATTTCTAAAATGCCATTTTCCTTGGCTACTTCATTTAAATATACCACATATTGATCACACCATTGACATTCAGGAAAACCTAAATAAACGACTCCCGTACCATTTTCAAGTATATCGATTATTTCGTCAACATCAGAATAAACAAAAACATTATCATCTGGAACTAATGTATATTCTTCCGCAAACTTTAAAGCATCAGTAATTTTATTATCATCAGTTTCATCTTTTTCATTATCTTTAACTAACAAAAAAACTACTACAGCAATCAAAACAACAATAATAATGCTCATCACAATAATTATTCCTTTGTTTTTCATCTACACCACCAAAAACATAATATCAAAATTTTGTGAAATATAAAAGGAATAGTGACTAAACTTTCCGTTTAGTCACTACAAGTAGTATCAACACTTAAAGGTATTTCATAAGTAACTCTTTCATTATCACTATTTAAAGCATTAATTCTTATATGTAAATTACTACAAGTCGTCGAATCACACCCACATTCATAATCATCGATATTAAATTCTACATTTCTTAAATAATTACTAATTAAAACATTTTCCCCCATTTTATCAAGTGACCCATAACTAGCAATTTCTTTTTCTTTATCATCGACCACTTCATATAAAATACATTCTACTGCAATTGCTGTTGGTTCTTCCACGGACTCATCGCAATAATGAATATTAGATATATATACTGATTTCTTTGCATTATCATAAGCAATAACCCCATTTATACTAAATGAATCATTTTGACAAACCAACGAAGAAAAATTAAATGTTTCATCATTATTTCGAACCCAAAATACTATTATCAAAATAACAATTACTACTACAATCAAAAAAATACTAATTACTAAACCTAATTTATTCTTTCTTTTACTTTCTTTCTCTCCTTCAATTAGTTCACTAATACTTACATCAAATTCTTCACTGAGTTTTTTTAAAAGTTCTATATCTGGGACCCCACGCCCATTTTCCCATTTGGATACCGCTTGGGCAGTAACATGAAGCCTACTTGCTAATTCCGCTTGTGTCAAATTATATTTCTTCCGTAAATCATATATAAATTTGCCAATTTTTTCTTGATTCATATAACCACCATCAGTTAAAATTATAACAAAAAATCATCAATTAATCTATATTATGGTAAAACATTTCTTTTAGCTTCTTTTATTTTATTTATATAATCTTCTATATTTATACTACTTACCCTTTCAATAAAACTATCTATTGTTTCCTTTGTCAAAATGGAACCTTGATATAAAATACCTTCGTGATATTCACTAGGATAACTTTCATAATCATCAATCATCAGTTTATATTTTTCACTCAAATATTTTTCTAAACAATCATATGCAAAATATAAATCCCGACGAAACTCTTCATATGAATGAGTTAATAAATATTCTTCACTAAAACACTCTGCAAAGAAAAGATAATCTGTAACCAGATGAATAAACCACCCTAATTCAAAACTTTCCACAACTTCATATTCCACTAAAAAGTCATATAAACTAACCTTACTAGCTAAATAAGTAACCAAATTATTTCCACGACAAGACATCGTATAATGTGTTTTATCTTTATCTTTAGCTGCATCCGGATATAAAGTACCTGCCATAACTCTTTTATAATCAAAATTCTTATCTTTATTCTTTTCTAAATATTTTTTGGCAACCGCCAAGTGCATTGCTGAAGATGCCATCTTATTATCGCGACCTTTCACAATAAAGAAAAAACGAACCAATAAAGATTCGTTATATTCAACTTGGTGGAGAATAAGAGATTCGAACTCTTGACCCCCACGGTGCAAGCGTGGTGCTCTAGCCAGCTGAGCTAATTCCCCAAGAACAAGATTATTTTATCATACCATGACAAGATAATCAAGTATTTTTTACTTTTCTTCGATAATTTTTATCAATCCTGCTTCAACTTCTTCTAATGCTCTACCTAAAGGTTTCTTATTCTTATAATCACTTTCTTTCATTTGATAATGATTTTTTTCAAGCATTTGTTTACTTCTAATTGAAGCAACATGTACTAATTTATACTTTGAATCTACTATATTAAGTAACTTATCAATTGATGGATATAACATAAAACCCACTTCCTTCTACATATTACTAGTATATCCTTTTTAAATTATTTTGCAAGCAAAAGTTAAAAATTTGACAAATTATTTACAAATTTCTCTTAAAGCTTCCAAAATAACCACCATTGCCCAAGTATCTTGTTGGCAATATATCCTTAATGCTTCATAATATAAATCATATTCCTCTTTAGTCATACTATTATAAGTAGCATAAGCAACTATTGCTTCTGTTCCATTTTTTACTGTCAAATCCTTATAAGATAAATCACTAAAAACTGGCAAAGTTTTTTTTATTGAAAATGAGCCACTCAAATCTTTATTATAATAATTTGGTAGGCTTGCTCTTTCTTTATCAAAGCCCAACTCCTCGTATAAATCGGATTTAGTGTTAACGAGCCACATCAAATCGAAACCTCTTTCATACATTGCCATAAGTTGTTCTTTGTATTCTGGGAAAATTCCTGCTAGTTCTTTAATTCTCCCTTTTTCAAAAGCCACATTCTGAGCAAATAAAGTTCCTTTTGATGGGTCAATATATTTACATAACGCTTTAACTAATTCTTCTCTTTCATCATTATCAAAAGTTTTGGCCAAAAATATGTAATTATCATTAATTTTATCACATACTCCTGGAACACGTTCAATATGCAAACTAAATTCAAACGGCGACTGAATATAAGGTTTTTCTCCACGAAATCTAGGCATTGGACAAGGCATCGTTTCGAAATCTAAATGATATATTGGATATTCTAAACAATTAAGTCCCGCTTTAATCTTCTCTTTATCGACATAAACTCTATCAAACCTAAGACAATCTCTTTGAATCTGATGCTTTTTATGTACAATCCACTCTTCTGGTATATCTAACATGTTGATATATCCTTCATTAATTAATTCAAGTCCTTTTAACTTTTCCCCATCTAAAGTTTTAAAACCCGCTCCGTTATTTAAATAATTCAAACTAGAATTTTTAGCAGGAATCATTTTCCCACAAACAGCACTAAGATAAGGGCATTCTTTTACTTTTTTTCTTTCACACCATTTTCCCATTGGACACTTACTAGCATCCAAAGAAAAAATATCCCGTTCCAGCTTTTCTTCCATGGCTTCAATAATACGTTGATATTCTTCGGTTACTTTTGTTAAATCAATAAATACCACAATTTCATTACCATTTTCATCGGGATGATAAATGGCTTTTTTATTCTCATACGTACCATCAAAAACATAATTATGATTTAATACCGCCAAATAATAATGGACATTTTTTAAAGCCTCTTCGTTATGTGATTCCTTATATTCTCCTTCTAAAATAAACCTTTGAATAGCCAGGTCAAATACATATCCCCCAACATCACTATATCTATCAAACAATTTTTCTCTTTGCTTTGCATAATTTTCCAAAGGCATTTCTTCTTCTAGAGGATATCCTTCTACTTCATCTTTCAAATAATAACAATTCTTACTTTTATCAAAATAAAAAATAGAAAACTTTTCTCCCTTTTTATGATTACTTTGTAACTTTACATATTTACTACTTGTCGTTGCCTTAACTTCGATAATATT
>CALVVJ010000038.1 GCA_944363835.1 uncultured Bacilli bacterium
AAGAAGTCGAAAGTTTAATTAAACAAAATGAAATTAACAAAGGTGTTCGTGCCTTACAAGACAATAGTGAAACTTTGTATACTTATTGGAATATCGGAAGGCTCATCGTCGAAGCCCAGGGTGGAAAGAAACGTGCCAAGTATGGTGATGGTTTAATCAAAGAATGGGGACTTAAATTAAGTGAAAAGTATAGTAGAAACTATGATAAAAGTAATCTTAGTAAAATGCGAAAATTTTATACCACATTCCCAATTGTGGACGCACTGCGTCCACAATTAACATGGACTCATTATCGATATATTTTACCTTTAAAGAATGCAAATGAAAGAAAATATTACATTAATCAAATAATACTTAATAATTTATCTTCTAGAGAACTACAAAAAGAAATAAAAAATAAAGCATTTGATAGATTATCTTATGCTGATAAAGAAAATATCAAATTAATTGATGAAGAAAATACTACTCCACTTACAATTGAAGATATGATAAAGGACCCTATTATTTTAAAGATTGATAAAAATACAAATGAAGTAAATGAAAAAGCCATCCATAAATATATTATCTCTTTACTCGAAAATAAATTTTTAGAATTGGGTACTGGTTTTGCTCTAGTTGGTCATGAATATAAAATAAAAATAGGTGCTTCCTATAATTATATCGATTTATTATTCTTTAATATAAAACTTAATGCTTATATAGTGGTTGAAGTTAAAACAAAGGAATCAAAACCTCAGGATATAGGTCAATTAGAATTTTATGTTAATTATATTGAAAAAAATATAAAAGAAAGTAATAACAATAAAACCATTGGAATACTTATAATCAAGAAAAAGAACAAATTTGTTATAAAATATACAACAAATACTGATATTTATGTTACTACCTATATGTTAGTTTAACTTTTCCAAAAATAGGAATTGCTTTTCAAACTACATTTGCATTATAATATAGTCATGAACAAAGGTTCGGAGGAAAATTATGGCAGAATTATATCCCCAAAGAAATATCATGTGTATCGATTTGAAAAGTTTCTTTGCCTCTTGTGAATGTATTGAGAGAGGTTTAGATCCTTTTAAAGTACCTTTAGTAGTGGCTAATCCCAAGCAAGGAAATGGTGCCATTACTTTAGCAGTTACTCCATATTTAAAAAAGCAAGGTGTTGGTTCCCGTACTAGATTATATGATATTCCCCCAAATATTAAATATACTATTGTTTCCCCTCGCATGAAATTATATATTGAAAAAAGCAAAGAAGTTGTAGGTATCTACTTAGATTATGTTGCCAAAGAAGATTTACACGTTTATTCTATCGACGAATGTTTTTTAGATGTAACCGATTATTTAAAATTATATAAAAAAACTGATTACGAACTAGCTGAAGAAATTCTAAAAAAAGTTGAAAGTACTACTGGCTTAACCGCAACTTGTGGAATTGGCCCTAATTTGCTTCTAGCTAAAGTTGCAATGGATACTGAAGCCAAGAAATACAAAAATGGAATTGCTAAATGGAAGTACGAAGATATTCCTAATAAACTTTGGCCAATTACCCCTTTATCTAAAATGTGGGGAATTGGTTCACGAATGGAAAAAAACTTAAATAATTTAGGAATATATAAAATTGAAGATTTAGCTAAATACGATGTCAATAAATTAAAAGATAAATTTGGTGTCATGGGTTTAGAACTATGGAATCACGCCAATGGGATTGATTTAAGTCGTATCGCTGATTTTAAAGTAATAGCCAAAGATAAATCATATAGTCATTCCCAAGTATTATTTAAAGACTACAACGAATCAAATATTCGCATCATCATTTCTGAAATGGCTGATTTACTTGCTGCCCGTCTTCGCTCCAATAATAAGCAAACTTCTGTAATTGGCTTTGGCATTAGTTATTCTAAAGAAATAAACAGTGGTTTTTACCACAGTATGAAACTAGATGCTCCGACCGATTCTGCTAAAGAAATAACTAGATATTGTAATATTATTTTTGACCGATACTATACCTTTGCCCCTATTCGTAAAGTAAGTATTTCATGTGGTGGTTTAATTTCCAAACAAGGCGTCCAACTCAATTTATTTGAAGAATACTCCCACATTCAAAAAGAAGATAAAATGAACGAAACAATAGATGAAATAAAAAACAAATTTGGTAAAAATAGTTTAATTAAAGCATCCAGCCTCCTACCAGATTCAACTGCTATCGAAAGAAACAATAAAATTGGAGGCCACCATGAATAAAGACCGCGGGATGATTAAATGGGCTCCCTTTAATTCTCTTATCAACAGCCAATACTTAATAAACTCTCTTGTTTTTGAAAAAACTAAGATAAATAAACCAACCATTTCAGAAGAAGAACAAAAAATAATTGAAGAAAAAATAATTGAAGCATTATATTGCCAAACTACTATCATAATAACTTATTACCAAAATGGTTTTTTACTTAAAACTAAATCTAAAATAAAAAAAATAGACAGTATATACAAAACCATCTACTTAGAAAATCACACAAAACTACTATTTAATCAAATATTAAAAATTACAAACGGGTAACTGATACAAAATAATAATTATTATCACTACCCTTTTTATATGTCCACATATAAGTAGTTAAATCCTTTTTATTAGTAAAATTTCTTGTCCCATCATCAGTATAATTCATAATTAAACTTTCTAAATTAGGACTATCATAAACTTCATAGTTATTTTCTCCAACATTTTTAAAATACCCAAAGTTTTCATAAATATATAAATAATCATTCTCAATAGTTGCTCTATTTATTTCTTTAACCAAAAAATCATTTTCACAAACATTATTATTTAAAACACTTATAGTAAACATTTTATTAGTTCCATCATAACTAACTAAATAATTGCCATAATTAATCTCACCAATAACTTGATAATTATTAATTAAACTTGCATCATTAAACAAAGCCAAAAAAGCCTTATTTAATTCATCACTACTAACATTATTTTTATTTTCCAAATAATTTAACGCTAATTCCAATTTTTCTTCTGGTGTTAAATCACTAATACTAACACCACTAGAATATATTTTATTTAATAAATTACCACAATTACTCAAATTGATTTTATTATAAGTATTTTTTAATATTGCTGAACTTAAAGGAACTTCTTCTAAAACATCATTATTTGTTTCTTCTTTATTATTGCTATTTAAAACTTCTACTGGCTCACTAGTAGCATACCGCAAATCAAAATATCTAAACCCCAAATAAAAGCCATATGTCGTTTTCCCAAAGAAGTAAAAAACAACAACTGTTAGAATAACTGTCAAAATAACTGATTTATTCCAAATACTTTTTAAATGACCTTTCTTTGCTTGTTTTCCTTTTTCATTAACCGTTAACTTATTATCACTTGCAAAAACAATTTTTTCTTCTTTTTCTTCTAGTAATGGTTTTACTTCCATATCATCACACCCTTATATTAAAATAATAACACAAATCATCAAATTAAGGAAGACATTAAATAATTTTTAAAGCGACAAAAATCGCCATTAATTACGGCGATTAATACTAATTAATTCTAAATCTTCAGTAAGTTGTTTAATTCTTTCGATTATTCGCTTTGCTTTTACCTTATCTTCACTATTTTTAGTTATAGCCAAATGCATTTCCAATTCATTAATATTCAAATTGGAAGTAAAAAATGTTGTAAGTTTATTGTTCATTCGATACTGTAAAATTGTTCCCAATATTTCATCTCTTCCCCAAGCAGTTACACTTTCTGCTCCAATATCATCGATAAGCAATATATCGACATTTTGTAAATATCTTATTTTATCTTCTACTACACTAAAATCTTCTTTCATATTTCTAAGTAGTTCTGGAAAATAAACTACTTCTGTTAAAGCATTTTTCTTTGCTTCCAATTCATTTAATAAAGCCGCAATCAAATAAGTTTTACCACTACCAAAAGTCCCATGCAAATAAAGTCCTTTTAATGTATTAACTTTTTCATAATTATCATAATATTCCTTTAACCATTTAATGACTGGCAATCTAGTTTTATCAGTGGCATCAATTTTATTCATCGCCGCATTCTTAATATCATTTAAAGAATCATTTTTTAAAGTTTCTGCCTTGTCTTGAACTTTTTGATATTTACAAGGCATATAAATAAATTTAATACTATCACCATCGACACTCGGATACAAAACATGTCCATTAAGTTTATTTTTACACATAAATAAACCTTGACATATTCTACAATTTTTTAATTCATTACAAGTATCTTGTAAACTAGAATTATTATTCTTTGCCATTTTTTTATTTATTCTTAGTCTTTTAACTAAATCAGCAAAATCCTTATCTTGCATTGCTTCTTGTAAAGCCATTTCTAATTCTCTATCGATTTTTTCACTCAATGTCATTTTAATTGATTCCATTACTTAAACTCCTTCAATAGTTCATCAACTTCTTTTTGCTCTTCTTCACTAAGTTCTTGTTTCTTAATATCCATATTAAACCATACCGGTTCTGGAGCAACACTTCGATTATTGGTAACAGAACTTGCTTTCTTACTTAGTCTTTTATTTTCTTTTTCAGCAAAATCCATTGCTTCACTAGCATTTTTAAGCCCTGCTCTTTTCCATTGGCCTGCAATAGTTTCAATATATGCTCGCGATAACTTATTATTATTTTTTCGCAATACATAATCTAATAATACATTTACTACCGCCGGTGGCATTTCTAAATCAATCACGAGCATTTCAATTATTTTAATATCTGCGTTCGTTGGTTTTACCCCTCGATACTTATTTCGCAAAAAATCAACAGGATTAATGCTTTCAAAAACTTGAATAATTTTACCCCGCATGGAATTATCTCCCGCCGGTGTTTTCAAATATTCTGGTTGACTCCGATAAATAAGTGTTGGCAATGCTCCATTATTGAATTGATACATTTTTCTCGCTGCTTGTCTTAAAGCTGTTTTATCAATCATTCCAAATTCATTTAAAACACTTCTAATCAACTCCATCATTTTTAACGAATCTATCTTATAAATAAAAGCTAATTGATTAATTAGTTCTCTAGTTTTTTTATTAAAAGCTCTTTCATTAATAATACCTTTGGGAATTGCAGAAATAATCAAATCAAAGTCTACTTGATCATTACATTCAATATCATTTATACTTCGTTCAACTCCCTCAAAAACTGGAATATCCGATATCGCAGTATATACTTCATCCATTTTTTTAGAAATATCTTGATATTCTTTTGTATCAATTTTTAACTTTTGATATCGTTTTTTTAAATATTCATATTCGGTTGCTCCAATATTGTTGTATAAAACTATATTCAATATCGGATGGTTCAAAAATTCTTGAGGTGTAAGTGGTGAATACAATTCATAAATATAACTATTGACATCACCATTTTTATAATACGTTTTTAAAAGTCCAACCGCTTCCAAAGCTTCTCTAGCTTCTTTAATTGTTCCTAGCGGGCACTTCAAAATACTCATCAAATGATGATGGTTTAATTCTCTCGATACTTGATTAATTCCTTCCAAATCATTCCAATAAGTAAGATATAAACTAACAGCCAAGTGACCTATGATAGGTTCATAAAATGTAATTAAAACATTCTTATCAAAATCGGTTAAAATAGTTTTATTGTATATTACATATCTATCTGCTGGAAGTAATGTAACCGTATCCATAAGTTCACCTCATTTATTAAATATTATACCATAAGGAAAAAGAAAAAGAACTAAAAATAGTCCTCAACTTATCTCATTTTATAGTTTACTCTTTTTAAAGTTTCTCCTTGCTTAATTGTACTATCTAAAGGAAGAGAATTATCAGGCATTCTTTTAGACTCCAACAAATTTTGAATAAAAACAATTTCTTCAACTGAAAAGCCTAATTTTTCACATTCTACCAATCTTCCATGTTTATACAATTCTAATAACATTGCCTCTTCATTATCACAAAATTTTCTAATTACATCCCATCTAGAATTATCATCATCTAAACTTCTATCTTTATTATAAACTTTTTCCATACTCTCTAATCTTTCTTCATTTAAGCTTAAATATTCTTCTAAATGAGCTTTTTCTTTTTGTATTTGTTGAATACTTTTAGAAGCATTATAATAATTAAAACCATAAAAAAGTGGAAATCCAACGCTTACAATTAATGGAAAAGTCAAAACCATACCTGAAGCCTCAAATATTGTTTGAAAAGTTGCCCAATCAGCAAATCCTGTTGATGCTTTAAAAATTAAACAACCTGCAAGCATTATTCCTCCAATCAAAACGGATGGAATAATAGCCCATTTCTTATAAAATTTCTTTTTATTTTCTAAAACATTTATTGCATCATTACACTCGGCAATATTATTATTTAATTCATTTATATTTAATTTTTGTCTGTAAATATCTAATCTTTTACTCATTTAATCATCCCCTTGTGGGTTATTATTTTAACCTCATATTCTACTTTATGCAACCCAGATAATTAAATTAAAAGTAAACTTTACATTTTATTTACATCAACGTGATTTAAAATATCTCCCCACTAAATCCTTTGGTGTTTCTGAAGATACTGAATACAATTCCTGTGCTTGTAAAATACCATCTTCTAAATAAAGATTAGTTGTCAAGCATATATTAAATTCTGCTATATCATCCAAAAATTGTTCTAAGTTAATTCTTTGTTCCTCACTTAATTCATCAGGCAACATTAAAATTCCCATATGCCCATATTTGGTGATATCTTTAGTAGTATTCAAAAAAACTACATCACCATATAACTTCACCAAAAAATAACTTATAACTTCAGGGCGATGACGAAAATTGAGTTGTTCAAATACCTTGTCAGCACAATTCTTTCGCGCATAATCTAATAAACACAAAGAATGTAATTCTTGTTCATCTTGCCCAATAACATCTATCACACCATCTTTTCTAATAATTGCTACTTTAAAATAATCCATCATAACTCCTTAATTTATATAATCTTTATTATTATAAAACATTTTTTTATTAAAAGTAAAGCAACAAATTTTGACATACGCCTTAATTTCTGTCAAAATTTGTTGCATTTCATTTTTTCTTTTAAAATTAACTTTGTTTTAATATTGATTTACCAGATCCAACAACTTTAATATTTCTAAGTAAATAATCTAAAAAATTAGCTTTTTTAATATCATCTTTAACTGTTACATCTACTTCATCAATAATATTTCCCTCGCCATCAATAATTTCTGCACTGCCTACAATATCTCCATTCTTCACAGGCGCTTTAATTTTATCAACTTTCAAATTAAATTTATAGTCACTTACTTCATCAGTATTCTTAAGAAGCTCTGTTGCATCGTTTAATAAAACAATATTAGCATAATATTCTTTGCCACCTTCAACCCTTACTTTACCTAATACTTCATCAGTAGTCTTAATTGTATTTATTTTAAAAGTGTTAAAACCATAATTGAGCATTTTTACTGTATCGCTACTTCTGGCCTCTGAAGATTCCTCTCCCATAACTACTGATATAAGTCGAAAATTATCTTTTTTGGCTGTAGCTGTAAGACAATAACCTGCTGTTGTTGTATAACCGGTCTTTAAACCATCGACACCATCATAAAATCTAACAAGTTTATTGGTATTTACTAACCATGTTTTTGTACCATCATTTTTTTCTAAATACTCTTCATAAATACTTGTATATTCAAGTATTTTTTCGTGTTTTAATAGTTCTCTTGCTATAATTGACATATCCCTAGCAGTTGAATAATGGCCTTCAGCATCTAACCCATGAGCATTGACAAAATTAGTATTGGTTGCCCCGATTTCTTTAAATCTTTTATTCATCATTGCCACAAATTCACTTTGGGAACCAGCAACTTTTTCCGCTAAAGCTACTACAGCATCATTACCGGATGCAATCGCTACCCCTTTAAGTAAATCATGAACTTTATAAACTTCCCCAGCTTCTAAAAAGACTTGAGAACCTCCCATATTCGCAGCTTCTTCACTAATTGTCACTTCATCATCCAAACTTAAGTTACCATTATCTATTGCTTCCATAATAACAAGCATACTTCCAAGTTTCGTCATTGATGCTGGAGCTAAAGCCTCATCAGCATTTTTCTCATACAATACCTCCCCAGTTGCTGAATCAACTAAAATAGCACTCTTAGCACCCGGAGCGTAATCCTCTTCTGCATATACAGTTCCCATAAATAAACAAAAAGTCATAATAACTAGCCAAATTTTTTTCACACAACTTCACCTACTAATTATTATGACTTACAAAAAATATTATTACCTTTTAATTAATCTTAACGTATAACAAGCATTATCCAAAAATGAATAATCAACTGCTTCACCACTATTTAAAGACCTTAATATAGCACTTTTTTGCGGACGTAATCTACGCATTTCTTCTTCAACTATATATTGCTTATAAACCTCATCCATATCTTCACTATCATTACCCAAACGCATCATTATATCTAATCCTTCAGAATTTTGTTCCAAGCAACTTTTTAACATTCTATATGCTTTTCTTAATTGTTGAATTTCTTCCTCACTTAAAGAGTCTTTCAACCGAGCTTGAATATTTTTTAATTCTATTTTAACTAACTTAGCAAAAAAAGATTTTCTAACTTTACTATCACAAAGAACCATTTCACTAAATAACATATAATCAGCTTCTGAATACCCCATATTAGAACTCCCTAAATAAAGTTCCAACAACAATTGTACACTTGGATTATTAGCTATTAAATAATTGCTTAATAATTCTCCTCTTCTTGCAATAACTTCTTGTTCTTTTTCCAAAAAAACATCAGTTCTACATCCAATATCACTAAGTCTCATCTTAATATTTTTATACGCTAAATTTTTCTCTCTATCATTATAAATATCTTCCGTAACTACAAAAGATAACTTTGATAAAGGTGCTCTTTCCAAATCAATAAATACTCTATCTTCCATACTTCCTCCCTAACAACTTATATTTATTTATTATCTATTACTTTTCTTATTTCTTTTTTTATTTTTTCTAAGTCATCTAATTCCAATATCTCTTCTAGCTTTTCTCTATCCTCATATATATGTAATTTACTTTCTAATTCATCAAGTATTTTTTCAGTATCTTTTATTACTTTTCCTACATAGCTTTTAGAAACCTTCAAATCATCAGCAATCTCTTGTAAAGTTAAATTCTCTTCATAATACAATTTAAATAACTCTTCTTTATTTCCCTTAAGCAAACTTTGATAAATATCAAACAACATTCCATAATAAACATACTTTTCCATTTCCATCACTTAAATATAGTATATCAAAAATAAATCAAAATAAAAACCACTAATTGTGGCTTTTACTAATTAACAAATGCAATCTACAAATGTGTCTGATAGACATCTTATACTACACAAGCAACTGCAATCCATTGTAAAGAAAACATTAGTTGCAACATATGGATATAAACTTGTTGAATCAGTATTATCAGCTAAAACTCTAAATGTAGCACAATTACCTTCAATCTTTTCCACTCTAAAGACATTCGAGCAAGTAGCACTAACATCAGAACCAGCACAACTTACAGTAGAATCTTTAGTTATTGGCATGCTCCAAGGCACTCCATTTCCACAACAAGTATAAAGCATTACAGGTCTAGTGTTACATACTATACAATTAGTTCCTCCACCAAGCACTGGTCTATCACAAGTTTGTAAACAGTTATCTGGACATGCATTTTCTTGTAATACTAAAATAACACATAATATTTCATTAATGCAGTTTCCATTGCTGTTTGAATTTTGATTATTCATAAACTTTCACCCTTTCATGTACTTTCATTAATAATTTATGAATAATCTAAAAATAAGTGTCAACTAAAACAATAGAATAAATTAAATATAAAGTCATACATTATAAATATCGGTTTTGAAAAAAACACTAAATTGCAAGACTTATTTTTACATCTATTATTTTTTCTAGATTTATAGTATAATTAATTAAGGTGATATGAATGCAAATATTGCAATATATAATTATAGCTATAGTTTTGATAATAATATCTTTAGTAATAGTAAAACTATCTAAAAGAGATTTTAATATTGAAGCAAACAAATTAATTACCTACTTGGGAGGTAAAGATAATATTGTCAATGCTGAGTGCAATATGTCAAGATTTAAAGTAATACTTAAAGATGTATCTTTAGCTAATAAAGATGCCATTCAAAAACTTGGAGCTAAAGGAATTGTGGAAATTGACAATCAATTAAAAATTATATTTGGCAAGAATGCTAAACAACTAAAAAAGTATATCGAAGAAATTCTCTAAGATATACTTTTTATATTTTTTCAATATCTAAAATATCTGTTATTCTAATTAAATCACCATCTAAAGTTAATAAATTAATATTAGTTTTACCTACTATTTCTTTTTCTATTACTTTATCTTTTAAAGTAATTTTTACTTTACTTTTATAAACATGATTACGGGATGCAAATATTTCATTAATTTTTTTATTTACATCTACTGGATTTATACTTCTACTTTCTTTATCACTTCTAAATAGATCTTGCACATTATCTATTTTTTTATTTATGGGATTAGCAAATACCCTTGGTTTATCCATAACTCCACCTCAATATATTGTATGATAAATTAAAAAAATAAACACATACTAAAAGTATGAAAAAAGTTATAAACAGTCCATTACTATTATTTATACCTCTTTTAATAATTATGATTATCAGTTTTATGGATATGCAAAATGCTAAATTATTAA
>CALVVJ010000039.1 GCA_944363835.1 uncultured Bacilli bacterium
ATTGCTGCCAAATCTGGTACTTCTAACGTCGATCGTGATGCTGCTGAAGCTGCAGGTATTCCAACATCCGCTACCAGAGATGCTTGGAACGTCACCTATTCACCAGAATATGCTATAGCTCTATGGGTTGGTTACGACCGAACAACAGCTGAAAATTATTTGACAGTCTCAGTTGGTAACCGCGTTAGAGCAGGTGTTATGAAAGCAGTTGGTTCAAGAGTATATTCCGAAAATCAAAAATTTACAGTTCCTAGTGGTATTGTTACCGTTGAAATCGAAAAAGAAACTTTCCCTACTCAACTAGCCAGTGAATATACCCCAGATAATCTTAGATCGACTGAAGTTTTCAAAGAAGGAACAGAACCTACTGATACATCGACAAGATTTTCTAAATTAGAAGCTCCAACTAATGGAGATTACTCATATGATGGTACAACATTAAAACTATCATGGAGTGCTATTAAAACCCCAGATGCTATAAATACTGATTATCTTCAAAATTATTTCAATACTTATTATGATAATCATGCTAGCAAATATTATGAACAACGTCTAAGTTATAATAACTCTTATATTGGTACATTAGGATACCAAATATATAAACAAGAAACTAATAGTACCCTAACTTATATAGGTAGAACTGATAGTACTAACTATACATTAACTCCAACCGATAGTGGTAATGTAACATATATAATTAAATCAGCTTATTCAATATTTACTACAAACATGAGTGATGGTCTAGAAATAAAAGTTAATTTAGGCATGGACTCTAATATTGATGATATTATAGATTCTGATGATGAAGATAAAAAAGACCCCGAAGAAAGTCGTCCAAATACTGGTCTAGAATGACAAAACACCTATAAGTAAACAGGCTTATAGGTGTTTTTATATGCGATTTTTACATTCAACAAAAGGACAATTAGCACAATCTGGTTTAGCACTTTTACAAATATATCTTCCAAATAAAACCAGTTGATGATGAACTCTACTCCATTTATCCTTTGGTAATATTTTCATTAAATCTTGTTCTATTTTCAAAACATCATCGCTCTTGGTAAGTCCCAAACGATTAGCTACTCTTTTAACATGAGTATCAACAGCAATAGCTGGAACATCATACAAATTAGATAATACTACATTGCAAGTCTTTCTTCCCACTCCTGGTAAACTTTCCAAAAACTTTCGATCATTAGGAACATGACCAGCATATTTATTGACTAATTCTTGAGCAACTTTTTTTATATATAAAGCCTTTCTCTTATGAGTTCCTACTGGATAAATAATACTCTCAATATCTTTTAAAGGAGCATCAGCTAAGGCAAAAATATCATATTTTCCAAATAAAATCGGCGTAACAGAATTAACTCTCTTGTCCGTCGATTGTGCAGATAATATTGTCGCAATTAATAATTCATAATCCTTATTATAATTAAGTTCACATCTAGCATCTGGAAATAATTCGTCCAGTTTTTTTAATATTTCACTACTTTTCATTTAACCAATCAAAATTTAGTACACTTGTTTCAAATAATTTATCATTTTGTTTTTCTTCTTTAAATCTATTATTAACATCTTCTACTGTCTTATATCCTTGTCTATTCCATTCATATAAAACTTTATCAATATATCTTAAATTTAAAGCCCCGTTATAAACGGCTTCTTTTAAAGCAGCAATAACTAATTCTTCACTAAAGCCTCTATCTATCCAAGCATTAATTATTTCATAATCCATTGCTGATAATGTTCTCCCAAAACTGCTTTCAAATATACCAAATATATCCTCCTTGCTATTTTTTTCTTCACATTTCTTAGCATCACTTTTTATTTCATTATAAAAATTATCTAAGCAAACCCGTTCAATTATCTTACCATAACCATCTTTTTCTGCTTTAACTTTAATAAGTTTCTTTTTCATCAAACTACTATATGCTTCTAATACTTGCTCTTCACTCATATTTAAAGTTTTAGCAATAACCTGTATATCAAAAACTAAATCAAATGAATTATCAAAATAAAGTAATAATAAAAATTCGTTTAAAGATAAATTTTCTTTTAAAGCCTCTTTAATAAATATTGTTTCAGCTACTAATTTTTTATTATCTTTAAACATTTTTACTCACTTCCTTTTTAATAAATATTTTTTGATATCACTCTTTTTATTCTTTAACCGTCCCGATAAAATTTCGGTAATTAATTCACTATAGATATTTTTAATTTCTTTGCTAGGTCCAATATTTAATATTTCCATTATCTCATTACCATTCAAAACAATATCACTCTTGTCTTTGATAGGCATTTTCTTATACATTTGATTAATTTTCTTTATATCAATATTTAAAATCATCCCCGCAACAGTATTTATATATAAACCATAGTTAAACAAAGTTTCGTAATTAATTACTCCTTTATTAACTACTTCGGTAATTCTAATTATATTGCTTTTTTCATTATTTGTAAATGGGATTTTTAAAACTTTCACTTGAGCATACATTCCCATCAAATCACTTGTAAAATTAATATCTTCATAACTTAAACCAATTATAACATCAATCTTTAATTTAGCCAGTAATTCTAATCCCTTTTTAAAATTAGGACTACTAAGAATTTTATCTAATTCAGCTTTTATTCGCTCTCCAGATAACTTTTCAACTAAATTAGCATTATCTTTTAATGCTTGCAGCAATTCTCCATCAATTGCAAAGTCTAACACTGTCGCCAAGCGAATTGCCCGAAGGATTCTAAGAGGATCATCTTTTAATCTTTCTTCATGATTGCCAATCATTTTAATAACTCGATTGTTTAAATCTTCCACTCCATTTAATAAATCAATAACTTCTCCGGAACTATTCATACATATTGCATTTATAGTGAAGTCTCTTCTCATTAAATCAGTCTTTAAATCAGTAATATATCTTACGTCTTCCGGATGCCTTTCTTTATATTTTCCCTCTTCCCTAAATGTTGTTATATCAATATTATAATTATTAATTATTAAATTAGCACCACCATAATTATTAGTACAGACACTAAAAAGAGCATGAATATCCTTAGGCAAAGCAGAAGTACAAATATCTACATCAAAGGTTTTTATTCCCAGTAATGTATCTCTTACATATCCTCCCACTAAGTAAGCATCATATCCACGCTCTATTAATTCATCTAAGACATTTTTAATTATTTTATCCATTAATTATCCCCATCTAAATTATATCATTAAGAGCCAATAATTAACATTAAAATTCTAAAAAATTATGCTTTTTTGTAAAGTTTGATTTCTCCTTTTTGCGCACTATTTATTATTGCAATCCACAATTCATCCAAAACATTACGTTCTTTTTTGGGATGCACTAAAAATCTTACTGTAAATTCGATATGATTATCAACATATTCCGTATAAATTATCGGTTTTAAATTATTATAATAGATTCTATAACTAGCACTTGCGGCATCAATAGCTTTATCCATTTTCTTAGGTATACTTTTAATAACTGTATTATTGTTGACAATATCATATAACTTTTTCTTATGAACTTTTATATCGGCATCTATATCAACATTCACTTTCATCTCTGCCCAAATATATTTAAACGCTGTTGTATAATTTTTTAAAGAATTAGAAAATATTTGCGAATTAGGAATGTTGACAATAATCCCATTACTTTGTTCACCATTAACTCTATCACCAAGTTCTAATACTTTAAAACTCATTGCAGTAATTAAAACAACATCCCCTTTAATATCCCCAACTTCAATTCTATCTTCCACAACAAATGGTTTAGCGACCTTTATATAAATACCCGCAAACAAGTTGAGAATAACTTCTCTTAAAGCAATTGTAGCTCCAGCTGAGATAAAACTAATAATAGTAACAACATTGTCTAAATGGCCTTCCCAAATGATAAATATGACAAATATTAATACTATATTAGCTACTAAATTACACCTTTGACTAAATTTAAAGACATCTCTACCACTATGCGATCCAGCTCGATATAAACGATTTATAATCTTGTTGATAAACTTAATAATCATTACTGCCATAATGCTAATAATTATTAATATCAAATATTCACTTTGAATACCAGTCACTTCCTTAAGTGTATTTAATATTTTTTCCATTTCATTCATCATAATTTCCCCTTTCAAATGTCTTCTATGATAACACTTATAAAAGAAAAATACATGAATATTATGTAAAAAAACAACTACTTTACATTTTACTGTAAAGTAGTCAACATTATTACATTTTTATTTTTTTACTGAAGCCTTATATATTTGTTCAATTGAAGCATTTAAAGTATTGGAAAATTCTTCATCACTTTGTTTAACATTGAGTCCTTCCAACAAAGCTCTAGAAAAACTAGCAATCATCTTTTTATTATTTTTAAGAAGTTCACAAGCTTTATCTCGATCATATCCTCCCGATAAAGCTACAATTCTTACCACATTTTTATAATGTAATAACGAATCATAAAAATTATTTAAATCAGGAATAGTAAACTTAAACATCAAATAATCATCTTTTTTCATCTTACTAAGTTGCTTAATAATTTCTGTTTTCATAAAAGATTCTATATGCTTTTTATCTTTAGCATTGATATCAACTTCTGGTTCAATTATTGGCACTAATCCTTTAGAAATTATCTTTTTAGCTAAACTAAATTGTTGTTCTATTATTTTTTTTATTCCATATTCATTGTATTCATGAATAACAGAGCGCATCTTAGTTCCAATAACTCCATATTTAATTCCTTCATCAAGTATTTCATCTAAATTAGGGATATCTTTGAATAACTGTACTCCATCACTTTCAGTATCCAATCCTAAATCAATCTTTAAAAATGCCGGAATATTTTTATTTTTTAAATAAGTAACAGTATTAACACCATTAATATTCCTTTCCATAGTATTTTTAAATAAAATTACTCCTAAAATATAATCTGCTGTAAAATACTGGTTAGTAATAATCCGTGAACGCATTTCATGAATATATTGAAACATTGCCTCATCATCTTTTATTTCACTAGCAATTATCCCATAATTAACTAAAGTCTTCTTACTACTTCCTCCACTTTGATCCAAAGCAGCAATAAATCCTTTCCTCGTTCTTAATTCTTCAATCATTGTTCTCTTACCTCTTTCTTTATTAATTTAGCATGTAATACTACTCGTTCTTCATCATTATAACAAGTTGATAAAGTAAGTATTTTATCCGTTTCACTAAATTCAACATTAAAATCATATTGACTTCTATCTTTTAACATATTAACAAATTCTAAAAATTCAGTATCACTACTAAACTCTGTTTGCAAATAATCACTAGTAGTTGGTATATGATAAACACTAAATACTTGCCACAATGTGTTCTCTGTCAAAGTAGATAATTTAATAACATGATTATTAACATCATCAAACCAATCACTATCAAATATATTTTTTAAAGAACCAAACATTGTTCCATTTAATCTTCCATGAGCATATAAAATCGTATTTCGATCTAAATTATTGATATCATTTCGATAATCCATATAAACCCATCCAGCTGAATTACTCTTCTTATTAAAATCTCTTTTTAAATAATATTCATTATCTGTACTTTGCACAAAAGGATAATTAATATTTGTTCCATTTACTTGTATCCATCCTTTAGTATCACTATTAATATTTAAAAGATTTGTAAAATCGACATTAATTAAATTCATTTTTATGTAGTCCCAATATGGATTAAATGGATCTTCTTCCACTGGAGGATTAACTATTTCTGTAATCTCACTGTCTTCTACTTCTTCCACACTTACATTCTCTTTAATCATTTCAATTTGAGCATAAGTATTATCCGAATCAATTTTCCAAGCTAAAACTTTAACACCAGAAAAAATACCTATCCCAATAAAAATAAGCATCGTACATATAGCTACAATCTTTCCTTTAGATATCTTTTTTTCAACCACCAAAGGTTGTTCTGCTAATTTTTTCTCCTTATCAGCTTTTAATGTTGGCAAAATAACATCTTCAATATCTTCTGGAGTTATTCTTTGTAAAAATTCATCCGGTTTTACTTTTGCCATATTTACTCCTTTTTATTCATCTAATTTAATATTAATATCATTATGTTTATCGACATTCAACTTGCGATATATTACTCCACAACTATCAAATAGTCTTCGTGACGCTATAAAATTAGTATCATTATGATATTTATCACTTAAATATACTACTTCCTTTATCCCCGCTTGAATAATAGCTTTAGCACACTCATTGCACGGAAATAAAGCCACATATATTTTAGCACCTTCAAAATCTCTTTTATGCCCCCGAAAATTAAGTATTGCATTGAGTTCTGCATGACATACATATAAATATTTAGTTTCTAATGCTTCTCCTTCTCTATCCCAAGGAAAATCACCATCATGAAATCCATTCGGAGCACCATTATAACCAATCGATAAAATACGATTATCACTACTTACAATACAAGCTCCAACTTGTGTAGATGGATCTTTACTTCTCAGTGCTGATAACTTAGCAATTCCCATAAAATATTCATCCCAAGACAAATAATCAGTCCGATGTTTTACTTTTGTTTCCATATTACTCCACCCTACATTATTCTATCAAATATTTAAGGTAAAATCTAGTATATGCTCGAGAAAAAATTTTTAATAAAATTGTGAGTTCCCATAAAAATTTTATATGAGAACTAAATTATAGAAATTAGCAAATGAATCTATCTCATTTTTTATGCCTTTAGTCAAAACACTTTTTAACTCTGTATTTTTATCTTCTTTATACATTTATCACCAATTATAGTATATACAAGACGAAAAAAATATCAATATATTCGAACACTTTTCGACCACAAAATAAAAAAACGAACTATTTCTAGTTCGAATAACTATCAATCTGGTGCGATAGTTAAGATAGTCCGAAACCACCACAACAAATAAATAAACAATTTAATTCTATAGTCATTATAACACAATTTTAATTAATTGTTTATGCATTTTGAATTTCTGTTATAGTTTTTTCTTTTATATGATATTCAATATTTCTTTCTTCACAAAATTTAATAACTTGATTTGCTAGATTATTATAATATTCTTTATAACCTTTATATTGACTAACAAGTTTATTATAATGCAGTCTGCCAAATATTATTTTATCTACAAAAGAAATAGAATTTAGTATTTCTTCAAAATCTTGATCAATTATATTTGGTGTTGGATAAGGTTCAATACTAACCCATGTTTTACATCCTTTATCATGAAGTTTTCTTAAACTATTAATTCTATCTAAATATGGTGCGGAACCAGGCTCCATCTTTTTTCTAAATTCTTCATTTAGAGATATAAGAGTTATACCATAACTATTGTCTTTACTCAAATCTGCTAATTCTATTGGTAATACTCCTTTAGTTAAAGCAGTGCATGGTAAATTATAACTATTTATTAGTTTGATAACATCTATTGATAAATTGCATATATCTTCATAACCATACATAAAAGGATCAGTAGTAAAACATAAATGAACACTTTTTATTTTATCTTTTAATTTAGGTAGTTCTTTATTTAAAAGTTCCATTGTATTTGAAACAATAACTGGACAAATCCATTCTTCATATGTTTTTACAGTTCCAAATCTTTTGGCTAACATTGAGGCATAACAAGGATATTTACAACCATGTGAACAACCTTGAACATGATTTATAGTATAATCACCATATTCTACACCTGTTTTATATAAAAGAGATTTCCTAGTTAAAGATTTATTACAACATCCCATAAGTATTACCTCCTTATTATCTAATACTATTATATCATATTTTATCGTTAATTTTATATTTACTTTCTTTATAGTTATTTTTTCTTACACCAGCCGGGGTAACTTTTTCTAATATGCCACCTTCTAACAAAGGATTAATAATTGGTTTTATAATATGTGAATCTTTTAATAATGAATTTTCTAAAACATAAGTCTCAATATCTTCATAAGAAAGTTCTTTTTTCTCATATGCAAGTTTAATAATAGACTCTTTCATAGGTCCACTATATGTACTTATTAGTAAATCATTTGTATTAAATAATTTTAATTGAGACTTGTCTATATCTATTTGTTTTTTGAAAGATTCTTCACCATTAAACACTTCCCATATACTCTCTTTAATTAATTCTAACCCCCTCTTGTTTGGTGTAAAGAAAATAATATAATATAACTCTGCATTATTTGTATTATTAAAGCGATAGGCAAATGAATACTTAATGTTTTTTGTATCCTTATATGTACTAATTAATTTATTTAATATTTCCTTATTTTCATCATCATCTATATTAATATCAGTTATAACTGAACTTAGCTCATTTTTGATTTTAGACATTTTGTTTTTCGCAGATGTATTATTCTTATTTCTTGTAACGTCACTACTAAAATAATTAAATAATAATTCACAATAATACTTATCAATAAATGTTTTAATGGTTGTTAATAGATTGGGTATTCCAAAATTATATGGATCAGTGTATAACAACGTGAAACATGAATTGCTAAATGTATTTTTTTTAATTAACAAAGATAGATACTCTACCACATCTTTATCTGTAATATTAATTTTTAAATTATTTGGCATATTATAATTGTTTATTAATCCTTTTAATATATTAACTTTATTTTTATCATAGTCATTTAAAAATACATAAAATTGTTTATTTTGATTTTCTCTAGCATATTCAATAAATAATTCAATAACTTCTATACAAGTTCCTTTTATTCCATTTTTATAAATACCTGCATTACACATACTATCTATAAAAACAATATTTCTTTGTCTATAATTTATAGCAACATTTAACCATCTTCTAACATAATCCTTAATGTATTTTATTTTATATTGTGTATGTAATTTTGCTTCATCTAAATATTTTTCATTTTCGTTTGCTATTACTTTTAAATCTAAAACTCTATTCATTTTTTCCTCCTATTCACTAAAAAAGAGCATAGTATTCCTTATCAACATTAATAAGTCTATACTAGCCCTTATTCAAATTTTTATTATTAAAATGGTAAATCGTCATCTTCAAATAAATTATTTGGCATCCTTTTTACAAGTCTTTTAGCTTCTTCCTCTGTAGCAGTCATAACTCTGTCATTAACTGGTTGACATTCTTCCATGATTTGTTGTGTTTCTTCAGAAGTAAATCCTCTTCCTTCATAATTTCTTAAAATTATTTGACACATACTATTTCTCATAGCAATTGAGTTATCATAGAATTCTTTACCAGTTTCATCCATAATACTTTGTTTATATCTTTGAATTTTTTTTTCTAATTCATTAGTTTCTGCTTCAGTATTTTCTCTAACTGATTCAGCATATTGCGTAATTATATGAGATACACCACATGGCATTGCTCCAAATAACCCAATAGTTTCAAATTCTCCATCATAACCTTTAGCATCTCTTTTACCATGAAATACAAATGGTGCACTAACATTAATAGGTGTGAATTTAAATAATTCTATTACTTTTTCAGGATGATATACCCCAAAAATAAATCTATCTTCTGTATATGAACTATTTGGATCTACTACTATTCCTTCAAACCATCCATCTTCATCTAATAATATTTTTCCTTCCCACATATCATTATCATTAAATTCAAAACTGCCTGACATATTCCAATAACCTTTAATATCCATTAATTTTGTCATTTTTCAAAGCCTCCCTTTGTTAATTGTATATTATAGCATATAAATTCTATTTTTTTACAAAAACTTATAATTTTTTTATTTTATCTTTCGTAATCACCTTTTTCTTTACTTAAATCTAAATCTTTAATATCATTATCATCTAATACATTATTTTCATACATATCATTAACTACATCAATATATTTATCATCTTTATCATACCAACTATGAAGTTTATCGTGTAAAAAAGATATTAATTTACTAAATTTATCTTTCCAATAATTTAGTGTATTTTTTAAATCACTTATTTTAGATTTTAAAAATGATATTTCATTATCCTTTTCTTTAATCGTATCATTTAAAGTTTTAACTCTTAAATTAAGTGCTTCGTTATTTTCAGTAAGAGTTTTAATTTTATTATTCTTATCTTTTAATTGTTCGTGAGCATTAACTAATGTATTTGATAGAGTTTGTATTTTATCATATTCTATATTAGTGCTATCTACTTGTTCGATAAAGTTGATAAAAGAATCTTTATCTTCTTTTGATAAAATATAATTATCCTTATTTAATTTAGATACTTTTAATTTATCAATTTTATCTTTTATATCTTTAGAGTTTTGTTTCAACTTTGAAGATTTTCCATTTGCTTGTTTTAGATTTTCAGTATTCTTTTCAATTTGTTTTTTCATTTCAATATAGTTATCCATATTAGATACATGAATATCTCTATTTCTACCTTTGTGTTTTTGCTTTAAAGTAGAATCTAAACTATATACTTGGTTAAACTCTTCAATACATAAAGTTCTCATTTTATCTTGCAATCGTATTAAAGATTCTTTAGTAAATACATCAGATTTACCAACTTGTTTTTCCATACCATTTTTATTTTTATATTTAATTGGAACACCAACAATATGTAAGTGTGGACTTGTTTCATCATAATGAATTATAGCACTAGCTACTTTAAAATTTGGAACAAGCATTTCTAAATCTTCAACTTGTTTTTTATAAACTTCTGACATTTTCTTTTTAAATTTTTCATCTTTAGTATCCCAGTATTCTTTATCTCCAAGTTCAAGAATTATTTCA
>CALVVJ010000040.1 GCA_944363835.1 uncultured Bacilli bacterium
CAAACATATACAATTAAAGTAAAAGCTATAGATAGTATAGGAAGAGAATCAAATATATATGAAATGCAAGTAAAAACTGATGCTTATGTTTTGCCTACAATTAGTAATTTGTCTTTAAGTAGCACATCAGACAGTATTACAATAAATATTAATGCTGCACCTGGTAATGGAAGTATTATAAGGTATTATTATTCAATAAATGATGGTAGCACTTATACTCAAAGTAATAATAATAGTTATACATTTAGTAATTTAACAGATGGAACGAAGTATTATATCAAAGTATATGTAATGGATAGTAATGGTAGAACTTCTAGTATCAGAAACGGAAGCGTAGAAACAGAACCAAGTACTTTTGCAAATTATATTATCAAAAAACTTTATAATGGAATAGATGGAAACAACGGGATATACTATCATGATGGCAGTGGATCTTATGGTTTTTTAGAAGCTGGTGACGGATCATACAGATATGCAGGAGCAAATCCAAATAACTACGTATGTTTTGGAACAACCGGTACTGCTTGTCAAAATTCTGAAAATCAATATCGAATAATTGGTGTATTTGATGGTCAAGTTAAACTAATTAAATCTACCTCTTATGGAAACTATGTTTGGGATGCTGGTGAAAATAATACTTGGAATTTATCGACTAAGCCAGACATATATACTACTCTTAATACAACTTTTTATAATACTCTTTCAACTCAGTGGAAAAACTTAATTGAAAATAAAACTTGGAAAGTTGGGGGAATGGATTTTAGTGAAACAAATAATTCCAAGGAATATTACGAAGAAGAAATAGGTATCTATCAAACTGGTTATGAAGAAACAATGCGGATAGGCTTAATGTATGTTTCAGATTATGGCTATGCTGTTACCCCTAATTATTGGAGTACGCCATTATATGAATATACTTCAACTGAAATAAACGCAAATAATTGGATGTATTTAGGTGATTGGGAACATACTATTACCAGAATGGCAAATGAAACTGATGCTAATTTTGGTGTTTATTCTGGTGGAGGATTTTATGCAATCTTTGGAACGAATTCTTCTGATAACATAAGACCAGCTTTTTATCTAAAAGCTAGTGTTGAAACAGTTTCTGGAACAGGAACACAATCTGACCCATATATTTTAAAAATAAACTAATAAAAAGTGTTGAACAAGAAAAATTATTAAAGAGATAAAAAATAAAACCATGAGAATCAAAATCTCATGGTTTTATAATGCTTCAATATCTAAACTAGCATTGGCTTGCTCTGGTGGTAGGGGAGTAATAACTGGAGATTCACTTATTACTTCTGGTGCCACATTAATTGTTTCCATTGGTTGTTGTTCCAAATTAATGTTTTCTACTGGTTGAGGAATCTCTGGCATTGGTGTATTAATGATATTATTATAATCTGTTGTTACATTTGGTATAGTACCTAAGTTGCTTGTTTGCATACCATCAGCAATAGCTAAATTAGGATTTATATCATTGTTCATAACTTCTGTAGGAGGAGTTGGTTCCAATGTATCCATATTATTAACTGGTGCTTCTAAAGTATCTTCTGGCATCGCAGAAGTACTTTGAACTTTACCCATAAATGCTGCTTTTAAATCCTCTTCATCTTCGCCGATATCTTCGTCGACATCGATAACTCTAAGTATTTCATCAATACTTGTAAGACCCGCAACAACTTTTTCTAATCCATCTTTTAATAAACTAGTAACATCACTACGATCATATACTAGATGTCTAAGTTCATTTTTCCTTATATTGTTTGTAATAGCATCTCTTATTTCTTGCGTAATAATTAATACTTCATGTAATGCTACACGACCAGTATAACCATTGATACATTCACTACATCCTTGTGGGGCATAAATAGCATCAACTTGTTGATGCAATACTTTTTCAAATAATATTTTTTCATATGGAGTAGTTGGTCTACTAGTACGGCATTTTGGGCATAATCTTTTTACTAACCTTTGAGAAATAATACCAGTTAAAGCACTACCAAGTAAGTATCTTTCTACTTCCATATCTAATAATCTTTCAATAGTATTTAATGAGTTATTGGTGTGAATTGTCGAAAGTACTAAATGACCAGTAATAGATGCTCTAACAGCTATACGCGCTGTTTCATCATCACGAATTTCTCCGATCATTATGACATCTGGGTCTTGTCGCAAGATGCTTCTTAAGGTATTACCAAAAGTAAGTCCAATATCAGCCATAACTTGAACTTGGTTAATACCAGCAATTTTCATTTCGACTGGATCTTCTACCGTAATAATATTTCTTGAAACAGTATTTAAAATTTGAAGCATTGCATAAACAGTAGTTGATTTACCAGAACCAGTAGCCCCAGCAACTAAAATAATACCGTTCGGTGATTTAATAAGCTTATTTATTTTATCTAAGTTTTTGTCAGATAAACCTAAGTTTTCTAATCCTGCAGATGACATTGTATAATTAAGGATACGAATAACTATCTTTTCGCCATCGACAATAGGTAAACTAGAAACACGAAGGTCTAGATTGTTTGCATCTGTTAAGTTTTTAATAGCTCCATCTTGTGGTAACCGAGTTTCAGTGATATTCATACCAGATATAATTTTTATTCTCGTTAATAAGTTCTTTTTAACAAAATTAGGAACTTTAGCATACTCTAAAAGTTCCCCATCGATTCTAATGCGGACATTAAGTTCATTTTCTGTTGGATCGAAGTGAATATCAGATGCTCTTTTGTTGATAGCATCAATAATCATTTCATTAACTATATCTACAACTGGTTTATTTTCGTAATCAAAATCTCGAAACATTTGTATCACTCATACCCTTTATTCTAAAAATAATTATACACTAAATGTGAAATTTCTACAACCTTAAATTTAGGATATTCAAAACTTTTTTTCTATGATAAAATTATTTTAGATAGGAAGTGATTCTTTTGCATATAGGTATTGACATCGACGATACAATGACTGATACAACTAAATTAGCTAATGTTATTTTACATTATGATTATCCAGAGTTAAATATTAGTGATTATCATGAACTGCGTCCTAAAGATTTCCAAAGATTTTGTAAAGATCATCTAGATGATATTCAAAAATATATGATTTTAAAAGATGGCGTAAAAGAAACTTTAGATTATTGGCATAGCCTGGGTTATAAAATATTTATCATCACAGCCCGTGGGTCTAAAGGCTTAGATTTTTTAGTTCCTATCACTGAAAATTTTTTGCAAAATAATAACATTACTTATGATGAAATCGTCTTTAAGCAAGAAAGAAAAGGAAAAGCTTGTCATGATTTAGGTATTGATATTTTTATCGATGATAAAGAAAATGTCTTAGATGAAGTAAAAAAGAAAAATCCCAATATAAAAACTATTAGATTTTTAAATAAAAAAGAGAGTAGTAAACATTATACAGTACGTAGTTGGTTTGAACTGCGTGACATAAAATGATAGAAATTATCTAACCTTAGGTGTATAATGAATTAAGTAAGGAGGTATAACTTGGAAGATCGAATCATAGAAAGTGATTTAAGACCTGAAGACATATTTGATAAAAATATTCGACCGGAGAATTTAGATGAATATGTTGGTCAGGAAAAAATCAAAGAAAATTTACGAATATTTATTGAAGCCGCTAAAATGCGTCAAGAACCATTAGATCACGTTTTACTATATGGTCCACCGGGATTAGGAAAAACAACATTAGCTCATATCATTGCTAATGAGATGGGAAGCAATATTAAAACTGCTACAGGGCCTTCGATTGAAAAAAGTGGTGATTTAGCAGCAATACTTTCAACACTTGACCCAGGAGATGTTTTATTTATCGATGAAATTCATCGTATTCCTTCATTTATCGAAGAAATTCTCTATTCAGCGATGGAAGACTTTACAATCAATATTGTTATTGGCACCGAAGGTAAAAGTCGGAGTGTAAAAATTGATTTACCACCATTTACTTTAGTAGGAGCAACGACACGAGCTGGAGACTTATCTGGCCCTCTTCGAGACCGATTTGGTATTGTTAATAAACTAGAATATTATAGTGATGAAGAACTGGCTGATATTGTTAAAAGAACTAGTAGAGTATTAAGCATGAATATCGATGACGATGCAGCGGTAGAGTTAGCCAGAAGAAGTCGCAAAACTCCTAGAATTGCTAATCGTTTGTTTAAAAGAGTTCGCGATTTTGCTCTAGTAAAAGGAGATGGCAAAATCGATTTAGACATTACTTTAGAATCGTTAGACCGACTTAATGTCGATAAATATGGGCTCGATTCAATAGATATTGAGTATTTGGAAGCCTTAATTAATAAGTTTAATGGTGGCCCAGTAGGAGTTGAGACAATATCTACTGCAATAGGTGAAGAAATAACCACAATCGAAGATGTTGTAGAACCGTTTTTATTGCAAGAAGGCTTTATCAAAAGAACCAGGAGTGGTCGTGTTGCTTGTGAAAAATCTTATGAACACTTAGGAATAGATCACAACAGAAGTTTATTTGAAAGTGGGGGATTATTTTGATTTTAGATGGTAAAATGGTTCGGGATAAAATCTTAGATGAACTAAAACTAAAAATAGAACAAGAAAACTTATCCATTAAGTTAGCTATAATCCTAGTAGGTAATAATGAAGCTAGTAAGATATATATTAAAAATAAAGAAAAAGCTTGTAATTATGTAGGAATTGATGTAGAAAAATATATTTTACCAGAAGATACGGAAGAACAAACTTTGCTTGAGTTAATTAAAAAGTTAAATGCTGATATAAATATAACGGGTATAATTTTACAAAGTCCTGTACCAGAATATATAGATTATGATAAATGTAGTAATTTAATTGATGCTAAAAAGGATGTAGATGGCTTTACTAGAGATAATATTTATAATTTATATTTAGGTAAAGATACCATCTTACCTTGTACTGTTAAAGGTATTATCAAATTATTAGAATATTATAAAATACCTATAAGTGGGTCTAATGTTGTAATTGTAGGCCGAGGTAATATTGTAGGGCATCCTCTTAGTTTAGCCTTGGAAAACTTGAATGCTACAGTTACACTAGCTCACTCGAAGACCAAAAATTTGGGTGACGTTACTAAGAACGCTGATATATTAATTAGTGCAACTGGTGTAAAACATTTAATTACAAAAGATATGGTAAAAAAAGGTGCTACAGTTATTGATGTCGGAGTAACTCGGGAAAATGGGCATATATATGGTGATGTCGATTTTGATAGTGTATCAGATGTTGCTGGCTTTATAACTCCAAATCCCGGAGGTGTTGGACCGATGACTGTTGCCATGATTATAGATAATTTAATTTGGATGAAGGAGAGGGAAAAATAATGGACAAAATTTTGGAAAATGCTTTAAGAAAAGAAAGGGAAAGACAAGAAAATAATATTGAGTTAATAGCCTCAGAAAATTATGTTTCAACCGATGTATTAAGATTGCAAGGAAGCATACTTACTAACAAATATGCTGAAGGATATCCCGCTAAGAGATATTATGGTGGGTGCGAAAATATCGATGTTTTTGAAAATACCGCCAGAGACTATGCTAAAAAATTATTTAATGCCAAGTTTGCTAATGTACAGCCACATTCCGGTTCTAGTGCTAATATGGCTGTATACCGAGCTTTACTTAATCATGGCGATAAAGTCATGGGGATGAATCTTTCTAATGGGGGACATTTAACACATGGTCATAAAATGTCATTTAGTGGAATGGATTATGAAATAGTAGATTATGATGTAGATCCTGTTACTGAAATGATCGATTATGATGCATTAAGAGAAAAAGCAAAACGCGAAAAACCTAAAATGATTATTGCGGGAGCATCTGCTTATTCGCGAGTTATTGATTTTGCTAAGTTTAGGGAAATTGCTGATGAAGTTGGAGCATATTTATTTGTTGATATGGCTCATATTGCAGGATTAGTTGCAGTGGGACTTCATCCTAATCCTGTAGATTATGCTGATGTTGTAACTACAACCACTCACAAAACTCTAAGAGGCCCACGTGGAGGCTTAATACTTACTAATAATGAAGAAATTGCTAAGAAAATAGATAAAACTATTTTCCCAGGAATCCAAGGTGGACCATTAATGCACGTCATTGGTGCTAAAGCAGAATGCTTTTATGAAGCCTTACAACCGGAATTTAGAGATTATCAAGAACAAGTTTTAAAAAATATTAAAGTATTAGCTGAAACACTAGAAAAAGAAGGATTTCATATAGTTTCTGGTGGAACCGATAATCACCTAATATTAGTTGATGTTAAAAGTGCATGTGGCCTAACAGGTAAGGAAGCTCAAAACTTACTCGATAAAATACACATCACTGTTAATAAAAATACTATTCCTGGAGATACTGAAAGCCCTAATGTTACAAGTGGTATTAGATTAGGATCTCCTGCAATGACTTCAAGAGGACTAAAAGAAAGTGATTTTGAACGTATCGGTGAAATTATTGCTAGTGCCTTAAAAAATAGTGAGAATGAAGAAATACTTAAAAATTTAGATGAACAAGTATTAGAAATAACAAGTAAATATCCATTATGGTATGAATAAGGAGTAAATTATGTCGAAGTGGGATAGAGAATATATTAAACTATGCAAAACAATTTTAAACGAAGGAAAAGAAGTTGAAAATAGAACAGGGACTAATACTATCAAAATACCTAGTTATCATTTACATTTTGATTTACAAGAAGAATTTCCTTGTCTTACAACTAAACAATTATATTTCCGCCAAGCAATACTTGAAATGCTTTGGATTTATCAAGCCCAGTCCAATGATGTTCGTTGGCTGCAAGAAAGAAATGTTCATATCTGGGACGAATGGGAAATTAACGAAGATGGTAAATGGATTGCTACCCAAAATGTTTTAGAAAATAATAAATTAGTAAAAAAAGAAGTAATTAAAGATTTTGGCAAAGATATGGCTCATACAATAGGTACCGCCTATGGTTATATTGTCAAAAAATTTGGGTTCACAGATAAGATTATTAATACAATAAAAAATAATCCAACTGACCGGCGATTAGTTATATCTTTATGGCAAGATGATTACCTAGATACTGCTGTTTTGCCTAGTTGTGTTTGGTCAACAGAATGGGATGTTACTGATGGTAAAATAAACATGTGGGTTCATCAAAGAAGTTGTGATGTACCTCTTGGGTTACCGTTTAATGTTACACAATATGCCGTATTATTATCTTTAATTGCTCAAGTTTGTGGTTTAAAGCCAGGTACAATTGATTATAGTATCAAAGATGCCCATATTTATGTTAATCAAATAGATGGTATCAAAGAACAAATAGCTAGGTTTGATTCAGCTGGTGATTTGCCGGCGCCAACTTTATGGATTAATCCTGAAATTGATGATTTTTACAAGTTCGATAACTCTAAAGAATTAAAAGATATTAAAATTAAAAACTATCAACACATGGGACCAATTAAATTCCCTATTTCTCAATAGTTATGATAAGTATCATCGCCGCAATAGGGAAAAATAATGAACTTGGTAAAGATAACAATTTAATTTGGCATATTAAAGAAGATTTAGCTAATTTTAAAAATTTGACAATGGGCAAAAAAATTGTAATGGGAGCAAACACATATAAATCATTACCTAAGAAATTGGCAGGACGTACTTATATAATCCTGTCTCAAAGCCTAAAGGATATACCTGATGCTATGATTTTTTCAAACTTTAACGACTTGTTAAATTATTTAAATAGTATTGATGAGGAAGTAATGATTATCGGTGGAGCTAGTATTTACAAATTATTTTTGCCATATGCCGACAAACTTTATTTAACTGAAATCGATGCTGCAGCTCCTGCTGATGTCTATTTTCCAAAATTTAATAAAGAAGATTATATAATTAAAAATGTTATTGCTAAAGAAAATGAAAAATTCAAATATAAATTTGTAGAATATGTGAGGATGAAATATGAAAGGTAAATTAATTGTAATTGAAGGAACAGACTGTTCTGGTAAAGAAACACAAACTAAAAAAATAGTAGAAAAATGTAAGGAAAAAGGCATAAATGTTTATAATTATAGTTTTCCTAGGTATGATACTCCAACAGGTAGAATTGTTGGAGGCCCATATTTAGGTAAATCATACATTTGTGATGGTTGGTTTTCGGAAGGAGCAACTAATGTCGATGCTTTAGTTGCCTCTGCTTATTATGCTGCTGATAGAAGATATAATATTAAAGAAATAGTAGAACATTTAAATAATGGGGATATTGTATTACTAGATAGATATGTTGAATCGAATATGGCTCATCAAGGTGGTAAACTTGAAAATAAAGAAGAAAGACTAAAAATGTATGAAAAACTTGATGAATTAGAATTTGGTATTATGGAACTTCCTCGACCTGATGCAGTAATATTTTTATATATGCCTTCCCCTTATGCAGCTATTTTAAAGAAGAGTAGAGCAGAATCCGCAGATCAACATGAAGCAAGTCGCGAACACTTAGAAAGAGCAGAACAAGCATACTTAGAACTTACCGAAAAATATGGTTATATCAAAATAGATTGTGTTAAGGATGATGTAATTAGAACTATTGATGATATATCTGATGAAGTAATGCGTGTATTTGAGGAAATAATTAAATGAATATAGAAGAATACAACTATGATTTACCACCACATTTAATTGCCCAAACACCCCTTAAAAATAGGAGCGACTCTAAACTACTTGTCATGGATAAAAAAAGTGGTAAGTTAAAAGAAGATGTCTTTAAAAATATCATTGATTATTTAAATCCTGAAGATATTCTTGTTTTAAATGATACTAAAGTAATACCTGCCAGATTAATTGGGGAAAAGACAGATACTCATGCAGTAATTGAACTTTTACTTTTAAAAAATATAGAAGGAGATACATGGGAATGTCTATCTCGTCCTCAGAAAAGACTCCATGTAGGTACGATAATTTCTTTTGGAAACGGTGAATTAAAAGCAGAAGTAACTGAAAAGAAAGATGAAGGAATAGTCATAGTTAAGTTACTCTATGAAGGCATTCTTATGGAAATACTTGAAAGGTTAGGAACTATGCCGCTTCCTCCGTATATTCATGAAAAGTTAAGTGATCAATCACGCTATCAAACAGTTTATGCTAAAAATATTGGCTCTGCTGCAGCTCCAACTGCAGGTTTGCATTTTACTAAAGAACTATTAGAACAAATAAAGGCTAAAGGTGTTACTTTAGTTTATGTAACTCTTCATGTAGGCCTTGGAACATTTAGACCAGTTGAAGTAACTGATATAACTAAACATCATATGCATAGCGAATATTATGTATTAACTAAGGAAGCGGCAGATACTTTAAATAATGCTAAAGGAAAGATTTATGCTGTTGGTACTACTTCAACTAGAGTTTTAGAAACCGTAAGACATAAATATGATAAATTTATGCCTTGCAGTGGTAACACTGATATATTTATTTATCCTGGATTTGAATTTAAAGCTATTGATGGCTTAATTACCAATTTTCATTTACCCAAAAGTACTCTTTTAATGCTTGTTTCAGCATTATCTACTAAAGAAAATATACTTAATGCTTATGATTATGCAATAAAACATAATTTTAAATTCTTCAGTTTCGGAGATGCCATGTTTATTAAATAAAAATTTAAAGTGAAGAAAGAATGAGATACACAAATTATTCTTCTTCACATTTTTGAAAATAGATGATAAAATATAGGCATAGAGGATGTGCTAAATTATGAAAAATAAATTTAATATGTCAAAGCAAGATAATATTTTTTTTGCTAAGAGGAAATTGGTAGATAATATTTATAAAAGTGCTAATTTGGAAGGTATTGCAGTTACTTTTGCTGATACATATGCTTTTATGAATAATGTAAACACCGGAAATATTAGTGTTGATGATATGTTGAAGTTAAAAGGTTTAAAGGATGCTTGGCAATTAGTCTTAACCACCATAGATGAAGCTTTAACGATTGATTATATAAAAAAAGTACATTTTGAAATTTGTAAAGGCCAAAATGTTTATCCTTTGGGAGAATTTCGGGATAAAGGTGTAGGAATTACAGGGACTTCTTGGAGACCAAAACTTCCTAGTGAATGTGATTATGAAAGAGAATTAAAAGAAATAATGGATATTGAAAATGAATTAGATAGATGTATTACATTATTTTGTTGGATACAAAGAAGTCAAATGTTTTTAGATGGTAATAAAAGGGTAGCTAATTTGATTGCTAATAAAGAGATGATAAGAAATGGCCAAGGAATTATAGCAGTTCCTGTAGAAAAAATTGGAGAATATTTTGTTAAATTAATAAAATATTATGAAACAAATGATGTAAATGATTTAAAATTATGGATTTATAATAATTGTATTGATGGTGTTTAATAATTATTGTATTTAACGGAGAAAAACTTGCAAGTTTATTCTGAAAGTCATGGGAAAAACTTGCATTTTTGTGTTAAAAGTCGTGGGAAAAACTTGCATGAACATTCAAAATGTAAAAATTGTAATATTAATCTAACGTATCATTCAAATTCAAACAAATTAAAATGTCATTATTGTGGATATGAGGAAAAAATAGTAACCAAATGTCCAGAATGCGGAAGTGAGCAAATTAGATATTTTGGTATGGGAACACAAAAATTAGAATTTGAAATTAATAAGCTTTTTCCGAGTGCTAGCACAATTAGAATGGATATAGATACAGTTAGCAAAAAGAAC
>CALVVJ010000041.1 GCA_944363835.1 uncultured Bacilli bacterium
TGATGAAATTTGACAAAAAAATACCCATTTTTCAATGGATTCTTTATATTCAATGTTTTGAAACTGATAAATTCCCGGTTTAATATAAAAAAAGACACTAGCCTTGTTCAGGTATAGTGTCTACAAACCATTTGCAGGCATTATCCACTAGGGGTAACACTTACATATATAATATATCAAAATTACTATTTTTATGCAATGTTTTTGTGAAAATAAATGGACATATAACAAAAAATTTAGTACAATATCTATAAGATAGGTGATTAATGTGCAAAAGGTTACAAAAAGAAATATTGCTTTAGCAATTATATTTTTATTGATATTAGTGGTAGTTGCCTTGCTTATAGGTAATTTTACCTTCTCTTATTTGGGAGCAGATGTATCGGATGATGTTACTACACAAGGAGAAACAACTGCTTCGGGAGATACGATAATTTTTAGTAAGGATAATGATTTAAATTTACAAGCTACGACAGATAATTTTAATGCTACAAGTGGTAATTTAACAGATACTGTTAATCCTTCAGCAAGACTTATTGCTAGTAGCAAGACAAATGAAGCTACAGCCACTTATTATGCGGGAGTTAGAATAAATAATAATACATTTACTTATTCAAGTGGAACTACTGCAGATGTAATTCTTACAGTTAGGGATGAAACTGGAGCTATAGTTACAACAAGTGATGATAGTAATTTAACTTATGTAACGGTAACTGATAAAAGTGGGGCTCAAATATCTGGTTTTGATATAACAGGAAAGACGGGAGCATTTAATATTGCTATAAAACATCCGATAAGCACAACTTCATCGACGACTGGAACAACTCATACTTGGACATTTACACTTACTTTTGTAAATTATACGTATGATCAATCAGTTAATGAAAATGCAACTTTAGATATGGAAGTAATACTTCAAAAAGATGAGATAATGCCACCAACTTTAGCGGAAATATGTACAAGTGGTAAGAATTTTGCTGGCTGTATAGTTGAATACAATAATATGGTAGGCGATGGTGCAGATGGACTTTATTATCATGATGGGGTAGGTACATATACCAATGCCAATCAAGAAGCCGGAGATAATTCATATCGTTTTGCAGGAGCAAATCCAAATAATTATGTATGCTTTGGAAGTGATGCAGCAAGTTGCCCCGCAGATAACCTATACAGAATAATCGGAGTATTTGGAAATCAAGTAAAATTGATAAAGCATGACTATGCAACAACGAGCTTATTAGGAACAAATGGAGCATTTAGTAGGTCAGCTACATCACCAGGAAGTTATTATAAAGGAAGCCAAAGTACATTGGATTTGTATAATTGGAATAATAGTACAAATAATAATACATGGAGTGAAAGTAACTTAAATACGGTGAATTTAAACACAAATTACTTGAATAATATAGGAAATAAGTGGAGTAGTTTGATAGCAACAACAAGCTGGAAAGTAGGAGGAAATACATATCAAAATATATATAATGTACCAGTAAAACAAACGTATACAAATGAAATAGTAAATCCAGCGGAGTCAACAACATATAGTGCAAAGATAGGATTAATGTATGTAAGTGATTATGGATATGCAACAAGTCCGAGTAATTGGAATACTAATCTAGGTAGTTATAACAGTACAACAGTACGAGATAATAATTGGATGTGGATGGGATTATTTGAATGGACAATTTCCCGCCGTTCGGACGATACGAACCGTGCGTTCCTCTTGGACGATGATGGCTTGGTGGGCTACGCTCCCGTGAGCGGCCGCGACGGCGTGCGTCCGTCCTTCTATCTGGAGTCTAGTGTAGTACTAAGCGGGGGCAGCGGTAGTGCCGCTGCCCCATATCGAATAGCTTAGGGCGAAGAAAAGTTTGATAAAATATGCAATAGAGGATAAAGATTGAGAAATTATAATAATGGAATTAGAGTAAAAAGCATCGTGTTATTGCACGATGCAAAAGTTGCGCGAAACGCAACTTTTTATGAAAAATTTAAAAGGAGGTTTTATGAATAGAATAAATAGAATATTATGGGGATTAGTTTTTATAGTATTGGGAGTAATAATTGCTCTTAATACTTTGGATATTATCAATTTTAATATCTTTTTTAGAGGTTGGTGGACATTATTAATCATTATTCCATGTTTTATTGGTCTATTTGATGTGTCTAATGAAGGTAAGTTAGGTAATATTATTGGTTTAGTTATTGGTTTTGTTTTACTCTTTGTAGCCCAAGGTTGGTTGAGATTTGATTTGGTATTTAAGTTGATTGTACCAGCAATATTAGTAATAATTGGCCTTTATATGATATTTGGTAATGTATTGAGAAATAAAATTACGGAAAAGATTCAAAGTATAAAAAAAGAAAATAAGGGAGAAAGTATTTGTGCAACTTTTTCAGAACAATTTGTTACTAAAAATGATGAAAAGTTTGAGAGTGCTAATGTTGATGCCATATTTGGTAGTGTGGTACTCGATTTAACTAAGGCTAAGATTAAAGATGAAGCAGTAGTTACTGTTAGTGCTATATTTGGAGGTGTTGATATAATTGTTCCAAAAGATGTGGAAGTAAAAGTAAAATCAACACCAATATTCGGTGGCATAAGTAATAGGTGTAAAACTAAAGATGCTAAAAAGATAATTTATGTTGATGCTTTAGCATTGTTTGGGAGTGTAGATATTAAATGACGGGGGTGCAAAAAGGAATAAAAATTGCAGCGATTGTTTTAGCAATTTTTATTATATGTGTAATTATTAATGCAATTTTATCTTTGGTGGGGATTTTAGGTTATCCTGGGGGAGATAATGATTTTATTCAAAGTTATGATGGTATAGATAATGTAGAAATTGATATAGGTACTGCTAATATTGAGATAAAATATGGAGCAGAATTTAGAGTTGAAGCTAGTAATGTATCGGATAATTTTGAAGTAAGAGAAAATAATGGTAATTTGTATATTGAAGAAGATGGTTTTTGGATATGGGGAAATACTGGAGGGGATATAATACTTTATGTTCCTAGTGAATTAGATGAACTTAATATTGATACTGGAGCTGGGACTGTAGTGATTAATGATATAATTGCCAGAAAATTTAATTTAGATCAAGGTAGTGGAACAATAAAAATAAGTAATTCAGAATTTTATGAAAGTGAAATAGATGGTGGAACAGGAAATATTGATGTAACGGAATCTATTTTAAGGGATATGGAACTTGATTGTGGTGTTGGTGATGTTAATATTACTGCAGAAGTGTTAGGTAAAAGTTCTGTTAGTGCTGGTGTTGGTAGTATTGACTTATCTTTAAATGGTGGAGAAGAATTATACACATTGAAGATTGATAAAGGACTTGGAAATTTAGATATAAATGGTACAGGTTATAAAAGCACTACATATGGTAATGGAAGTAATAAGATAGATATTGATGGAGGAATTGGTAATATAGATATTAGCTTTAATTAATATTTTAAATTATTTAATTCGCGTTTTATCTTTTCGACAGCATCTAAAAGAAAGTCGACTTCATCTCTTTGGGTTTGATTACTTTTTCCTTGTTCGTTGTCTGTAAACGGCCCACCGGTGCCGTTTTTGTGTTTTTGAGAGTTGGTGTTTAAGTTGTTGTTTTCGAGTCTTGCTTCGATTAATTGTTGTTCGGCGGCATGAGTTAAAATATACTGACCTACAAGGATGAGCCAGTTACCAATAGAATTTTGTTCGTTGGCATTATAATCTCCGACGCAAGCAAAACCAACGGTTACTGCTAGCATGGCATATAAATGAGGGTTAGTGCTAGGGGGAAAATTAGTGTTATGATAGTTTCTGTCCATAAAGTCTCCTTATCTAATTTTATTATTTTTCTTTACTAATTAGCATTTTTATAGTAAAATAAGCACCTAGTTGGGGTGATTTATGTGAAAAATGATGAAAAAATGTTGCAAATTTTAGAGAAATTACGTGAAAAAGGGCTAAAGAAAACTACTTGTTTAAGTTTAGCTTTAATTATTTTAATGACTTCTAGTTTTGCTATGGAAAGTAGCAAAACTAGGAGTAATACTAAAGAAACTTATTCTGGTCAGGAGTTTGTCAAAATACAAAATATAAAAGAAGAAAAGTTAGCAATAGAGATTCCTAAAGAAGTTTCTAACGAAGAAAAGATTAATGTAATTTTAAATAGGGAGGGAATAACTAGAGAACAATTTGATGAAATTGTAGCAACTGCTGTTGGAGAAGCTGCTCCAGGAAGTTATGAAGATGCTTATGCTGTAATTAATACTTTTTATAATAGAACAATTAGTAAAACTTGGATTAATGAAATGATTAGAGCAACTGGTGAAGATAAAGGTAGAAATTTATATGAACAAATTACTTTGATTAATCAATCGGAAGTATATACTAGTGGTAGATATAAAGAATTTTTAGGGACAAATGATGGTCCTGTTTATCAAGCAGTAATCGATTTTTTGTATACTCTAGATAGAAAACATGATTATTTATGTTTCTTTGCTAGTTATGGAGATATTCCTGATAGCGTGCAATTTGTTCCTGGTGGAAATTGGTATTATTCCTTAATGCTTAGTGAAGATATGGTTAATTATGATACTAGATTAATAAGAAAATTAGGATAATTGAAGGGAAGCAATTTGAAAAAATTGCATTTTTTCTTTATTTAATATATAATTTAATTGGTGATTGTTATGCAAATTGAAATGGTAGAGGAACCGATTATTGCTGTAAGGCAAAGTCAATATCCTACTGATAATAAGCCAGAATTTTTATTGGTGGGAAGAAGTAATGTCGGTAAGAGTAGTTTTATCAATACATTAATTGAAAGAAAAAATTTTGCTAGGACTTCTTCAAAGCCAGGGAAGACTCAAACACTAAATTTTTATTTAGTAAATAATACTTTTTATTTAGTAGATGTTCCCGGTTATGGTCATGCGGCGGTAAGTAAGGATAAACAAAAGAAATTTGGGTTGATGATAGAAGAGTATTTAAAGAATAGACCAAATTTGAAACATGTTTTTTTGCTTATCGATTATAGGCATAAACCAACAGAAGATGATGTATTAATGTATGAATTTTTAAAGTATTATAATTTGGATATTACAATAGTAGCTACTAAATATGATAAGATTAGTAAAAATAATCGGATTAAACAAGATAAATTAATTAAGGATACTTTAAAGTTTAGTGAAGATGATAATTTTGTGACTTTTTCGACGATTACGAAAAAAGGTCGTGCAGAAATATTAGATATATTAGAAAGTAAGATATAGGTGATTGAAATGGAAAAAAAGGGATTTACTTTAGTTGAGTTATTAGCAGTTATTGTAGTTTTAGCATTAGTTGTAACAATATCTTTAACAAGTATTAATCGAGTTAGAGAAGATTCACTTAAGGATATTTTGGAAACAAAGATTGATCAAATTGAACAGGCAGCTATTTTATATGCCCAAGATAATCCAAGTATTCTGACAGAATCTTGTGATGTCAATGGAGAACACTATGATAATTATTGTAAAGTTTTAACTGTGGGAGAAATAATTGATTCCGATGGTAATTATTTTAGTACAGGGGATTTAGTAGATAGTGAAGATGGTGTTCATGCTGATTTGATAAATGATGTAACTGGTAATAGTATGCGTAGTGATACTGTACAAGTATATAGACATAATAATCGAATTTATTCTGTAATGTTAGAAGTTAAAAGTAACAATTAAGGGGGTGAATTATGCAAACTGTATGTTTGATTGGAAAGCCAAATGTTGGTAAAAGTAGCATATTTAATCGACTTATAAAAGAAAAAAAAGCAATTATTATGGATACTCCAGGGATAACGAGAGATCGTATTTATGGGATTGTAAACTATAAAGATAAACGTTTTTCTTTAATTGATACGGGTGGAATTAGTTTAGGTAACGATGATTTTGATAAAGATATTTTAGCGCAAGCAGAATTAGCTATTGATGAAGCAGATGTTGTTTTGTTTGTAGTTGATGGATTAGGTGATCTTGATGCAAGTGATTTACATATAAAAGAAATGTTACATAAGGCCCATAAGAAGGTAATTGTAGTAGTTAATAAACTCGATAATAATAAAAGACAAGATTATTTATATAATTTTTATGAGTTAGGTTTTAGTGAAGTTATTGGGGTAAGTGCTGAACATAATTTAGGTTTTGATGCCTTGTTAGAAAAAATATGTGCTGATATAAATGAAGAAGAAATAGAAGAAGATAATACTTTAAAGTTTTGTATTATAGGTCGACCTAATGTTGGTAAAAGTAGTTTAATTAATGCTTTACTTAATGAGTCGCGGGTAATTGTAAGTGATGTAGCAGGAACAACTAGAGATGCAATCGATACGAAATTTAAATATAATCATGAAGAATTTACAGTTATCGATACAGCAGGAATGCGTAAAAAGGGACGCATTTATGAAAGTGTCGAAAAATATAGTTTGATTCGGAGTTTAAAAGCTATTGAGAGAAGTGATGTGTGTGTCGTTGTTATCGACGCATCGACAGGTATTATTGAACATGACAAACATATAATTTCTTATGCTATTGAAGCCGGTAAAGGGATAGTTATTGCTGTTAATAAATGGGATACAGTTAAAAATCCTGATGGAGCTATAAAAGATTGGAAAGAACTTATTAAGTATGAATTCCAATTTGTCCCTTATGCTAAAGTAGTATTTTTAAGTGCTCTTACTAAGAAAAGAATTAATACACTTATGCCAGAAGTTATAAGTGCTTATGAAAATAATAAAAAAGAAGTTAAGACTTCAGTTTTAAATAATATAATTATGGAGGCAGTAAGTATTCATATTCCACCGTCTTATAAAGGAAAGAGATTAAAAATTTATTTTGTTAGTCAAACGGATAGTAAACCACCAAAGTTTACTTTACAAGTTAATGATAAAAAATTAGTCCATTTTAGTTATGAAAGATATTTAGAAAATCAAATTAGAGATAATATCGATTTAACTGGAACACCAATAATATTGCAATTTAAGAATAAAGGTGAAGATTAGCCGTAGCGGTTAATCTTTTTTGATATCAGTTTGATTACTTTTAAATACCTTTTTATTTTTCTATAATTTTATTATATAGTATAAAATTCGACAAGAATTATAATTGTCGTTTGATATACTTGAGATAATAAAGGAGAGTTTTTATATGCAACAAACAAATGAAAAGAAATTATTAGTATTATCATTTTTAGGAGTACTAACATTTATAGCTGTAGTAGTTGGAGCAACATATGCATATTTCACAGCACAAGGTGGAGGAACAGGAAATATAAATGTTAATGCCAATACTGGTACAACTGATAACTTGTCATTTCAAGTGGGGGAAGCGATAAGTCTAACAGCTAACCAAGAAGATTTTGGCCAAGGGACAGGAAATAAAAGTGGTAGTACTTATGCTAGAGCAGTATTAACGGCAAATAATACAACTAATACTGCAACCAGAAATTATTATGTATATCTTAATATATTAAATAATAATTTCGAATATACAACCGAAGATGAACAAGGAGAAATATTACTAAAAGTAACAGACCCAGATGGTACAGAAGTAACAAGTATCCCAGGTCTTACAAGAAAGACAAGTGGAACTGGAGATAATCAAGTAACAGGCTTTGATATAACAACTAAAACTGGTTCAATTACAATAGCAGATAATTATGAAATAACAGCATCACCATCAACAACACAAGAATGGCAAATAGAAGTAATATTTGTAAACTTAGATAGCGACCAAAATGCTAATACCAATAAAACATTTAATGCTAACTTAATAGTAAGAGAAGATTCACCGATAGGAATAACAGAAGTAAGTACAAGTAATATAACAAGAGATAGTATAACATTAACAGTAAATGCAACAAGTGAAAATGAGATAACAAATTATTACTTTGCCAAGAATGAAGAAGAATATGTAAGTAGTGCAAGTAATACCTATACATTTAGTGGGTTAGATGCAGGAACAGAATATACATTAAAAGTATATGCAGTAGATGACGAAGGATATCAATCAGCAGTTTACAATATCGAAGTAAGTACTGTTATAGGAAATTTTGCAAAGTATATTACAACTGAACTTTATACTGGAACAGATGGTGACAACGGATTATATTATCATGATGCTGATTTAGCAAATGGAGCCCAAGATAACTCATATAGATATAGTGGAGCAAATCCAAATAATTATGTGTGCTTTGAGTCAGATGAAGAAACGTGTCCAGCAGAAAATCTATACCGAATAATCGGAGTATTTAATGGACAAGTAAAATTAATTAAAGCAATAAGTTATGGAGAGTATAGTTGGGGTGATAACGAAAACATTAATACATGGAATACTGATATTAAGCCCGATATATATACAACATTAAATAACCTATTTTATAATTCATTGGGAATTGAATGGCAGGATTTAATTTCATTGCATGATTATAATGTTGAAGGAATGTCTCAAAATGATTCATTTGGAGTAAAACAATATTATGATGCTGAGATTAAAAATAATAATGGATATAATCAAAATATGAAAATAGGCTTAATGTATGTGACGGATTACGGATATGCTGCAAGTCCAGAAGCATGGACAATTGAAATGTTTAATTATGATGATTCTAAAAATATAAATTGGTTATCAGGAATTACCGAATGGACAATTTCTCGTAGAGCGGATGTGACTGGTTATACATTCCGTATCGATGAAAGTGGGTATGTACGTGGTGATTATTATGTTGCATTTGCATTTTCAATACGCCCTTCATTTTACTTAAATTCTGATGTTGAGATTTATGAGGGACATGCGGGAACTGTTTCAGATCCATATCGAATTGTAATTTAAAACAGATAAGTTTTTGATGCTTATCTGTTTTTCCTTCTAATTCTTCTTACTTCTTCTATTGTAGACATGTTTATTTGAATATTGTATGTATCTTCTACTTGAGAAAATAGTTCTTTTAATTTTTGACCAGAGATTATGAAAGCATGGGGATATAATTTTTGCCATATAGTTAAATCCATGGTGGCGTTATTGGTTAAGTCATATACAAGATTATTATCAGGGTCTATTACAACAGAGTGTTCAAAATAACCTTGGAAATTTAGTGGTATGTAAAAATAAGCCCCATAAAAATTAGGATGTTTTAGAAGAAATGCAGTAGTTATGTTATGGCAATAGCCACGGCGGTTTTCCGGAGGTATATTTTCTATTCCTAAGTTGGTGAAAGCACTGGTGATATGAATATCGCCGTATTTGGTTTCTAATAAAAATTCAGTGTCTGATAATATTTTAAATGATTTTATGGAAATAAGACCGTTTGTTATTAAAGAAAATAATTGATGGTCAAGATCTTTAGTGTTAATACTATCAATGTATTGGGATGCTACAATTAATTCTGCTTGTGAACGGTAGTTATAAGTATCAATAATATGAGAAACAATTTCGCGATTTTTAGGATTATTACTAGCAATTAAAAGAGAAAATATGACTTGCAATTTGGCGGAATAATCTTCTAATGGGATATAATTAGCATCATCTACCAATTCGTTAATAACTTCTCTTATAACATCATTATTTTTTCTTTTGTTTCTCTTTTGGCGTAAAGTATAATCGATAACTAATTCTTTATATGAAGATGCTTTTAAAACTTCTTGAATATCATGAAAACTAATCATAAGTATTTCCCCCTTTTTGGTTTTCATATTATATATTTTTTCTAGACACTTGTCAAATATGCAAGCATATAATACTTTAGAGGTGTTATATGAAATTTGGTGATGATTTTTTTAAAAAGGTAGAGAAGAAAACGAAAGTAGATAAAAATACAATAATATCTTTAGCTCAAAAATTACAAAATGGTAATATGAAAGATGAAGGGACACTTAGGGAAGTAATTGATACATTGAGTACAATGACTGGGAAGAAAGTAACTGAGGAACAAAAAGAAAAAATTATTAGTAAAATAGTGGATGATAAAGTTCCCCAAGATGTCGATAAGATGTTTGACAAGTAGTCTATATCATGATATAATACTCTCTTCATTTAAAAAGAGGGAGTGATATTGATGAAGGTACCAGAAGTTCAGAAACATTTTTTAGCTTTAATGGATCGTCCTGGTGATTATGTTTTCATTGATATATCAAAACTTGATATATCTAATGGGTACCAACCAGAAACATTAATGGAATTGGATACTTTTACGATGAGTTTTACAAAAGATGAGATTATTGCAGCAGTTAAAAGAGCTAATATAGCTGATCAAAAATTTATTAATGGTAGTTTAGTAATACAAGATAATCAAAAACATAAACCTATTCAAGTAATTGATCACGATTTTTATGATAATTTTAGAATTGATTTATTTTTAAAAGAACACATGGCTGATAAAAATTTTATAAATAT
>CALVVJ010000042.1 GCA_944363835.1 uncultured Bacilli bacterium
CCGAGTGTAGAGACTTTATACGATGAACCTAAGTTCTTATGAATATGGTTAAGAGAAAGTCCAGACTACAAACACATTAATGGTGGTAGTGAAAACTATAGTGGTAAAGAAATCTGTTCCTTCGGGTTCCATGGTTCAAATCCATGTCTCCCCACCATTCATATTGCCTCGTAGCCAAGTGGTAAGGCATCAGACTTTGACTCTGACATTCCGTTGGTTCGAACCCAACCGAGGCAGCCAATTTTATTATTTATGGTTCGTTAGCTCAGTAGGTAGAGCATTTGACTTTTAATCAAAGGGTCTTGGGTTCGAATCCCAAACGAGCCACCATTTTGATAAATAGAGTTCCTGATGGAACTTTTTTTCTTGAGAATATCACAATTTTATGTAATAATATTAACGAGGTGAAAGAAATGGCGAAGGAAGAAATAAAAAATTATGATAATCAATTTAAGAAATTAAACATGAGTATGTATATTATTATGGGATTATTATTACTATTAGCAATAATATTTTTAGTAACTTCATGTAGTAATAAGCAAGTAGCTGCAGAAAATGAAACAGAATATGATGTATCGATGATGCATACGGTTGGTGTTAGTGATGTTATTGATATGTTTGCTAATGAAGGAACTTATGTTCTTTACATAGGTAGAGAAACTTGTACGGTATGTCAAGATTTGTTACCAATATTACAAGAAGCTCAAATAAATAATAACTATATAACACAATATATGGATATTACAGAGATTGACAGAAGTAGTAGTGATTGGGAAAAGTTAGTAGAACTATTAGATGTAGAAACTACAACAACTATGGATGAAAATGGTACTAGTGAAGAAGTTACAAATACGTTTGGATTTTTCTTAAATGAAAAAGGTTTTACACCATGTGTAATGATTATTAGTAATGGTAAACAAATTGCTGGTTTCTTTGGAACTACATCTTTAACGAGATTTGAAGATTGGTTATCAAATAATGGCATATAAAAAGTTGGGTTTGAAAAATCCAACTTTTTAGTTTTCATAATCTTCAATTTCTGTTTTGCTTTTATGGGGTTCATCAAAGAATAAGTTTGGGTAATTTTGTTGCCTTAATACTTCATAGACCATAATTGCTACAGTATTAGAAAGATTTAAGGCTCTAACATTGTCTGACATTGGTAAGCGTATACAAGTATTTAAGTGTGGCTTTAAAATGCTTTTAGGAATACCTGTAGACTCTTTGCCAAATACTAAATATATATTGGTATTTTGATTACTGAAGTCAAAATTTCCTGGTGGTTGATGGCCATATCTTGTTAAAAAATAAAATTGACCTTCAGAATTTTTGCTTATAAAGTCTTCATAATTTTCATAAACATACCATTTTAATTTATCTATATAATTTACGCCACATCTTTTTAAAGTTTTATCATCTATTTTAAATCCTAAGGGTTTTATTAAATGAAGTGTAACATTGGTAGCTACACAGGTACGCATTATATTACCAGTATTTTGAGGAATTTCTGGTTCAAATAGAACTACATTAATCATTAATACACTCTTCTTTCTTTCGAAAATAAAAAGGCTTATTCGCCTTCATATTCATAAATATCTAAAAGTTTTTGAAAATCTCCAGCATTGATAATATTGGCATCATCACGAGTTACAGTATCTATTAATTCACCATCTTTAAAGTAAAGAATTATTGGTACTGTAGTAATCTTGTCAGTATTAAATGCGCTATTTAATCTTGTTAGATAATTGTCGCTATCCATGATGCTTTCAATATTTAAGTAGTAGAAAGAATCACTTAATTTATAATCATCAATTATTGTCTTAATGCCTTCTTCTAAGTTGTAAGTGTCTTCATTACCTGTGTAAGTTATTAAAACAAAGTATTCTGTTGGTGATTCTAATAAAATTTGACTTACTTCATCAAGATTTTTGATTTCTAAACTAACTGTTCCAGAAGAAATCAAATAACTGCTATTTAATTTTTCTTCGTTACGCGCTTGTTGTAATCGGAAAAAATAGAAACCAACTACTGCTAAGACAATAACGATACCAATGATTATATAAATATTTCTTTGTGATATTCGATGTTTAGCTTCTGCGACTTGTTTTTTTTCTTCTTTAGTTTTTTGGATTTCAACAACTTCTTCAGTATTTTTTTCTGTTGTTTGTTTCTTAGATGTATTCTTTTTCTTTTCAGCCATAAGATTATCCCATACCTTTCATTAATATATTAACATAAAAATTTATTTTTTTGAATTGTTTTTTACATTATTCGTCATCATTTTTCTCTAATTTGACTAAAACTTCACGAGGTTTAGATCCATTTTGTGGTCCAACAATACCTCGGGATTCGAGTAAATCCATCATTCTGGCTGCGCGATTATAACCAAAACGGAATCTTCTTTGAATAAGTGAGGCACTAATTTTACCTGTTTGAATGGCAAATTCAACGACTTCATTATAGGCTTCATCGTCATCTCCACCAGTTAAACTATTACCTATACCACTAGATGTGTTTTGACTGACATTTTCGAATTCTTCGTCATATTTGGCAGTAGCTTGATTTTTACAATAATCGATTAGACGTTTTATTTCATCGTCATTTACAAAACATCCTTGAATACGGGTAGGTGAGGAGTCTCCCATTGGGAAGTATAGCATATCACCTTTACCTAAAAGTTTTTCTGCTCCTGGTTGGTCAAGAATAGTTCGTGAATCGATTTGTGAAGATACTGCAAAGGATATTCGTGATGGTATATTATTTTTAATAAGTCCTGTAATGACATCGGTTGATGGTCTTTGAGTTGCTACGATTAAGTGGATTCCAGCAGCTCTGGCAAGTTGGGTAATTCTGGTTATGGAATCTTCAACTTCTTTGGAAGCAACGAGCATTAAATCTGCTAGTTCATCGATAATTACAACAATATATGGCATTTTGGCTTGAGGGGTTTCGGGATGCTTGCGGTTTTCTTTTTCAATCATTTCATTGTATCCCGAAATATTTTTAACTTCATTGTCACTAAATAGAGTAAATCTATTATCCATTTCTACAACTACTCTTTGTAAAGTAAGGCTAGCTTTTTTAGGATCACTTACAACTGGACATAGTAAATGAGGAATACCATTATAGTTAGTAAGTTCGACTTTTTTAGGGTCAACTAGGACAAGCTTTACTTCATTAGGTTTATAACGCATTAAGATAGAAGCGATGATGCCATTAATACAAACAGATTTACCAGAACCGGTGGAACCTGCAACTAAGAGGTGGGGCATCTTAGTTAAATCGAATACTTTAGGTGTTCCCATGATATCTTTTCCTAAGGCGGCACATATTTTAGCATCGCTTTTTAAATTTTGAGGAGATTCTAATACTTCTCTTAAGGTAACACTACTAATTGTCGGATTGGGAATTTCGATACCAATTGTACTTTTGCCAGGGATAGGTGCTTGAATGATAACATCTTTGGCCGCTAAAGCAAGAGCTATTTCTTTATTGATGTTTACGATTTTGCTTACTTTAGTTCCGGCGGGAACAGTTAATTCATATTCGGTAACTGCTGGACCAATGTGAATTTCTACAACTTTGGCATTGACACCAAAATCTCGTAAAACTCTTTCGAGAATTTCTTTATTGCTCTTAGTAAAATCAGTAGAATTTATTTTCTTAGGTTTTACAGGGTCAAATATTTCATTGAATTTAGGAAGCCGATAACTTAAATCTTCTTCGGTTTCCACATGTTTAGTTTTAGTTTCTAAAGATTCTTGTTCAATTGGTTTTTGTTTTAGTTCTTCCATGCTAGTAATAATAATTTTTTCTTCTTTTTTAGGAACAGGTTCTTTTATTTCAGCAACTGCTTTTATGTCTTCTGCGTTGCTAATTGGAATTTCGTTTTCTTCTTCAGCAGTTGCTCTTTTCTTTCGTTTAAATAAACTAAATATTTTAGTAAATATTGCTGAAAGATTTACATTAAATGTTAGAACTGCCGCAAAGATTCCAAGGATTACTAGGATAACAATAGAACCAGTCTTGCCAAATAAACCATAAAGAAGGGCAATGAATAAAGCTCCGATGAATCCTCCACCAATGACGATGGATGTAGTACCATTGGTTTCTAAGGCATTATTAGCTCCGATAGTAGAAATTCGTTCCATAAAATTGTTGTAGGTAGCACTAATAATTTCTTGAGGGGAACTTTCTTGGTTTAGAAATTCAAAATGACTAGCTACTAATACTATAATAATAAAGATATAAATTCCTATCAATTTTTGAGAAGTAAATTTAGGCATTTTTCTTTTATATAGCATATAGATACCTAGAATTATTAGAAATATTAAAACTAGCATCCACCAGGTACCCGCTAGAAACATAGCAAATTTTTTTATTAGAGAGCCGATAAAGCCGAAGCCAAAGCCAATTATTCCAATTAAAATAAGGATTAGACCGATGAGTTCAACACTATAGCCAATGCTTGAACTACTTTCTTTTGATTTTTTCTTTTTTGACACTATTATCACCTTTTATAATTATACATGAATATTATCACTTTTTCAAACGTTAATGAGTATTTTACCCAGACATTATAGTTAAAATGTCATAGGATAGGATAGGGAGGAAATGAAATGTTATTTGATGATAATTTTGGTTTTATTACTTATGATTTGTATAATGGTCTATCTAACAAAGATAGTTCTAAGTTAGTAAGTATTGATGAAGGTTTCTTACGAGGTAATATGTTTGCTAATGAATATAAGCCTTATAAGAGTTATACATATAAGAAAATAATACCTAAGACTAAAAGAGAGGAACTTTTACTGGAGATTATGGAGTTATCCTTTGCTATTAATGATTTAAATCTTTATTTAGATTTGCATCCAGAAGATGGTAAGATGCTAAAAAAATTTAATGAATTGGTAGAGAAATCTTGCAAGTATGAAATGGAATATGTAAAAAACTATGGACCATTAGAAGTAATCGATAGTACTTCAGATGAAAAATTTGACTGGATTAGTAATCCTTGGCCATGGGATAATGAAGGGGGTACTAAATATGTTTAAGTATGTTAAGCATTTAGCTTATCCAATTAATATTACCAAAAAAGATTTAAAAATGGCTAAATTAATTGTTACGCAATTTGGTGGACCAGCAGGAGAACTTGGAGCATCATTAAGGTATTTTTCTCAGAAATTTACAATGCCAGATGAAAAGGGAAAAGCTTTATTATCAGATATTGCAACAGAAGAATTAGGTCACATGGAAATGGTAGCAACAATGGTTAAACAATTGATGATGAATGCTACAATTGAAGAAATTAAAGCAGCAGGACTTGAAAGTTATTATACGGAACATAATAAAGGAGTGTATCCACAAGATGCTAATGGAGTACCATTTGATGCTAAAACATTTGCTGTTACTGCTGACCCTTTAACTGATATATCAGAAGATATGGCAGCTGAACAAAAAGCTAGGAGTGCTTATGAAAATTTAATAGATTTAGCAACTGACCCAGCAGTAATAGAACCACTTTTATTCTTGCGTCAAAGAGAAGTAGTGCACTTTAATCGGTTTAAAGAATTATATGATTATTACGAAAAATTAGGTTATTAATCAAGCTTCGGCTTGGTTTTTTCTTGACATTTTAAAGACTTTGTATTATTATCTAGGGGTGCGAAAAAAGGGTGAGTTTTATGGATAAAATAATAAATATTGCAGTTGTTGCGCATGTTGATGCTGGAAAGTCGACTTTAGTTGATGGATTGCTTCGTCAAAGCGGAGTATTTAGAGATAACGAAGAATTAGTAGATTGCGTTATGGATAGCGGAGACCTTGAAAAAGAAAGAGGTATTACTATTACAGCAAAAAACTGTGCTATCAAATATAAAGATTATAAAATTAATATAGTTGATACACCAGGTCATGCGGATTTTTCAAGTGAAATAGAACGCATCATTAAAACTGTCGATACCGTTATTTTACTTGTCGATTCAGCTGAAGGACCTATGCCTCAGACAAGATTCGTTTTAAGTGAAGCATTAAAAAATAATTTGAATCCCATTCTATTTATCAATAAGATAGATAAGAAAGACCAAAGAGCAACAGAAGTAGTCGATATGACTTTTAATCTCTTTATGGAACTTGGTGCAACTGATGAACAATTAGATTTTCCAATTTTATATGGTAGTGCTAGAAGTGGTTATGCTATTTATAATATGGGAGATGAAGGCAAGGATTTAACTCCATTATTTGAAACAATTATTAAAAATACTAAACCATTTGAAGGTAGTGAGACTGATCCATTACAAATGCAAATTAGTCAACTTGCTTATGATGATTATATAGGTAGACTTGGTATTGGAAGAATTAATAAAGGAAAAATAAATGTTGGAGAAACTGTTGCTATGGCGAAAAATGATGGGACGACGGAATCGTTTAGAGTAACTAAGTTGTTTGTGAATGAAGGAATTAAAAGAGTAGAAGTTAATACTGCATTTTATGGAGATATTGTAACTGTTGCAGGATGTTCTCACGTATCTATCGGAGATACAATTTGTGATAAGAATCATATTGAACCACTTCCTAAAATAGTTATTGAAGAACCAACACTTTCAATGAATTTCTTAGTAAATGATTCGCCTTTCGCGGGAGAATCTGGTAAATATTTAACTAATAGACATTTAAAAGAAAGACTTGATAGAGAACTTGAAACTAATGTGGGATTAAAAGTCGAAACATTACCAGATTCTGATGGTTTTAAAGTAAGTGGTCGTGGGGAATTACATTTATCAATTTTAATTGAAAATATGCGAAGAGAAGGATATGAATTATCTGTTTCTAAGCCCGAAGTAATATTTAAAGAAGAAAATGGGCAAAAATTAGAACCTTATGAAAAGGTCATAGTAAATGTTCCAAATGAATATTCTGGAACAGTAATAAATTCTTTAAATGAAAGAAAAGGTATGATGCAAAGTGTTGCGCCAGGAGAAGTGGGATATACACATTTAGAATATTTAGTGCCAACTCGTGGATTAATTGGATATCGTGGAGCTTTTATTACGGAAACTAAAGGTGAAGGAATAATGGTTCGTTCATTTGATTCTTATGGTCCTTATGCTGGAGTTATTCAAGGAAGAAAAAATGGCGTATTAGTATCGATGGAAAATGGTACTACATTTGGTTATTCGCTATTTAATTTGAGTAGTCGTGGTACGATGATAGTTGATCCATCTACTCCTGTTTATATTGGAGAAATTATAGGAATTTGTAATAAGGAAGGAGACTTAAATGTCAATCCTTGTAAAAATAAAGAACTTACTAATACTCGTAGCGCTCATGCTGATGAAGCCATAGTATTAAATAAAGCAAAGAAGTTTACTTTAGAAGAAGCATTAGAGTTTATTGAAAGTGATGAATATATTGAAATTACTCCAGATGAAATAAGACTTAGAAAGAAATATTTAGATCCTAAAGAAAGATATCGTAGAAGTCATTAAAAAATGGCTTTTTTTTATTTTATTTATGTGTTAGAATTATACTAGGTGAAGAGAATATGAAGAAAAAGATAGATTTCGAAAAATTGACTAAGTTTATTAAAAGTCGGAATTTCTTTATAGCAGCTTGTGTATTTGTTTTGACGATTTCAGTAATAGGATTTTCTTATGCTTCATTTTTTACAGTTAAAACCAATACCAATAATCAAACAGTTACTACAGGAACCTTGGCGGTTTCTTATGGCGGAGAATCATCTGCTATTCAAAGAAATAATATGTTATCACTATCTGATGAAGCAGGACTTTCTCAAAGTGAGGCTAGTTTGATATATATTCAAAATACTGGTACTTTGGATTCAACATTTACATTGAATGTCGGATATGACATGGAGAATTTTACAGGGAGAAGTGGTTATAGTGAAGATGATCCATTAACACCGCTTGATTATATAAAGATTGCTGTTTATGAATATAATGGAATCAATGATGAGACATTGATTGTTGGACCAATTACGATTGCTGATTTACCTCTTTATTCTATTAATAGTAGTGATTCAAGATATAATAGATATTCTTTATTATTTGATACCGTAGGTAGTACTACTTCAGGTAATGCTACTAAAACTTATCGGGTTAAGATGTGGTTATCTGATAAAGCAATTCCTGCAGCAAGTTATTCTTACTTTTATGTTAATACGGAAATTGTTGCGGAAGTAGAAAATGCTAAAATGAATTATAATTTAACTGGTACGTTAACTGATACAGGAGGAACTGCTTTAAGTGGTGCAACTATTTCTTTACATAATGGTTCAGTGGTGGCTAATACTGGTAGTGATGGCTCATTTACATTAAATGGTATATATCCAGGTATTTATAATGTCGATATAACTTATAATAATGTTACTGTTAAAGGAAACTTGACAGTTGAAGAGGGAACTAGCAATGCTTTAGTTAGTCTAGGTTCGACATTTAATGGAAGTGCATCTACTAATATCTATAGTATTGTAAATAATTATGGTACAACTTTAAGTAATATTTTAAATAAAAATAGTTTTAATACATATTCTCAAGCAATTACTTTTACTGATGGAACAACTTATAATTTGGCGCCGACATATAAATTTACGGGTGGTGCAGAAGCTAATATTACAGGTTTAAAAATATCTTTAGATACATCTAACAATAATTTTACAATGTCTTTATAAAAAAGTGAGTAAATTGTGAAAAAAGAGTTGAAACAATACTCTTTTTTTGTTAATATTAAAATAGAGGAGGAGAAAAGTAGAGATGGAAAATAGAAAAAATACTATTTTATTAACTGTAATTGCTGTAGCAACATTATTAGTAGCTGTAGTTGGAGCAACATTTGCATACTTCACAGCACAAGGAGGTCAACAAGTTCAAACTCCAGTTAATGTTACAACTTCTACAACATCAAATGGTAGTTTTCAAACTAGTGGTGCTATAACTATTAATGCTAACCAAGAAAACTTTGCTCAAGATGCAGGTGATCAAACTGGTCAAGCAACTGGTACTGTAACTTATACAGCAAGTGGTACAGCAGCATCTAATTTCTGTTATACAGTAACATTAGATATAACTGCAAATAATTTTGTGTATACAACTGATCCAACAAATACACCAGAATTGACATTCACTGCTGAAAAGGCTGCTAGTGCGACAGATTTAACTAGTCCTACAGTATTGATTAATGAAAAAGACATTACTACAGTGACTGATGATATTCAAATTCCAACTACTACAGGTGGAGCAGAATATGTTCATCAAATCAGTGCTACTGAAGGTCAAACAGTTAATGATCAATGGCGTTTTACAGTTACTTTTGTTAACTTAGATAGTGACCAAAACGCCAATACTGGTAAATCATTTACTGGTCAAATCGTATTTAATAAAACTGAATGTGGTGCTTAGTAAAAGGTATCGATAATGATACTTTTTTTATTTGCAATTTAGATTTTAAAAAGTGATAAAAAAATGAAAAAAGAGGTTGATTTTTAATCTCTTTTTTGCTAATATTAGAATAGAGGAGGAAATGTAGAGATGGAAAATAGAAAAAATACTATTTTGTTAACAGTAATTGCTGTAGCAACATTGTTAGTAGCTGTAGTTGGAGCAACGTTTGCATACTTCACAGCACAAGGAGGTCAACAAGTTCAAACTCCGGTTAATGTTCAAACTGCTAATACTTCAAATGGTAGTTTCGTAACTAATGGTAGTATTTCAATTAATGCTAACCAAGAAAACTTCTATGAAGGTGCTGGAGATCAAAAAAGTACTGCAACTGCAACTGTAACTTATACAGCAAGTAGTACATCAGCATCTGATTTCTGTTATACTGTTGGTTTACAAGTAACAACAAATAATTTTGAGTATACTACTGATGGAAGTACACCAGAATTAACATTTACTGCTAGAAAGAGTGCTAATGCGGCTGATTTAACTAGTGCAACTACTATGATTAATCAACGCGATATCACTACTACTACAGCATCAACACTAATCCAAGTTCCTAATACTGCTGAAGGTTCAGACTTTACTCATAAGATTAGTGCTGGACAAGGTGCTACAATTAATGACCAATGGGATTTTACTGTTACTCTAGTTAACTTAGATAGCGACCAAAATGCTAATACTGGTAAATCACTTACTGGTCAAATTGTATTCGATCAAGTTGAATGTGAATAATAAGTAGTAAAAATACTGTCAATTATTTGGCAGTTTTTTTGGCTCTTCGAAATCTAGTGGGGAGCTAAAATAACTCTTCATCGAAATCTGGTGGGGAGTTTTCTTAATAT
>CALVVJ010000043.1 GCA_944363835.1 uncultured Bacilli bacterium
AAGAAAAAAACTAAAAAGAAAAAGAAGAAAAAATAAGGAGAAATAAAGTGAAAAAATTATTACTAAGTTTAACAACTATTGGCATAATTTCTATAGTAGGGCTTGTCTCTGTAAAAGCATTGGCTTTTGATACTAACCAACATCATAATTATATCGATATAAATAAAGATGGTATATGTGATAATTATCAGACTAATTTGAACCATCATCATTGTAAAAATTATATTGATGGAAATAATGATAGTTATTGTGACAATTGTCAACATCATCATAGACATAATTAAACACTGAAAACTACTTAAGGTAGTTTTTTTCTTGAATAAAATATTTAATTTTGATACCATTATAATGGTGATACTAATGAACGATGCGTACAAAAAAAATCGAGAAGAAGTTTTAAAAGAATATAAAACCTCTTTAAATGGTTTAAGTGAACAGGAAGCAAGAAGAAGATTGAGTATATATGGTAAAAATATTTTAATTGAAAAAAACAAAAAGAGTAAAATGCGCATTTTTGTAAATCAATTTAAAAATGTTATGATAATTCTTTTGTTAGTTGTGGGTCTAATGTCCTTATTTTATGCTATTTTTACTAATGGTGATTTTTTAGAGCCTTTTGTTATTTTGGGAACGTCGCTAATTAATTGTTTTATGGGTTACCTCCAAGAGTCGAAAGCGGAAGATGCAGTGGAAAAACTAAAAAGTTATCAATCGAGTCATACTAACGTTAAAAGAGAAGGAAAGGTAGAAAAGATAGATTCTGAATATTTAGTTGATGGAGATTACATCATTTTAGAAGCAGGTGATAAAGTTCCTGCAGATGCTAGAATTATCGAGTCATACTTTGCTAAATGCGATGAAGCAATCCTTACTGGTGAAAGTATGAGTGTTGATAAAATTGATGAAGTAATAAAAAAAGATGTTTTAATATCCGAAAGATATAATATGGTTTATTCTGGTACTGTAGTTGTGGCTGGAAAAATAGAAGCTATTGTTGTTGATACGGGAATGGATACTGAAATTGGTAAAATTGCTGCCACTATTGATACAAAAGAAGAACCGATTACACCACTTCAAGTTAAAGTAAAAAAGATTTCCACATTTATCTCAGGTATTGCAGCATTCCTCGTAGCATTTGTTTTATGCTATGGCGTTATAATGGATTATACCGTATTAAATGTTGTTATGCTTTGTATTTCCATGATTGTTGCCAGTGTTCCAGAATGTCTTCCTATAGCTATTACTGCCACTCTTTCCATCGGCGTTAGCGAAATGGCCAAGAAGAAATCGATTGTTAGAAATATGGCAGCGATTGAAACACTCGGAGCAACTGAAGTAATATGTACTGATAAAACAGGAACTCTTACAACCAATAAAATGGAAGTAATAAAAATATTTACTAATGAATCTTTAATCAATTTAAAAGATATTAAAAAGTATCCTGAACTTGTCGACATAATGCTTTATTGTAATAATGCTAGTTTAGAAAATGGTAAAACATTTACAGGGGATTCCGTTGAGGTGGCTCTAAGTAATTATTTAACTAAGCAAAAGATAAATGTTGTTAAAAGGACAGAAGAAAAGAAAAGAAAGTTAGAGTTACCATTTGATTCTGATAGAAAAATGATGAGTACAATCTATCCAGCAGTAAAAAAAGAAATTATTTATAGTAAAGGTAGTTTAGAATCAATACTTTCAAAATCTAGTTATATTTTAATTGATGGTAAATTAGAAAAATTAACCAAAAAATATAAAGATGAATATTTAAAAATGGAACAAAACTTTTCCGAAGAGGCTTTAAAAGTTTTGGCATTTGCATATAAGATAATAGATAAAAAAATTGCAAGTGAAAACGCTTACTTCAAGGAAGAAAAAAACTTAATACTCGTTGGTATTATTGGCCTAAAAGATCCTGCCCGTAAAAATGTTGCATCAGCAATCCAAACTTGTAGGGAAGCCCATATTAGACCGATTATGCTTACTGGTGATAATCTTGCTACGGCTTTAGCTATTGGCAAAGAAGTAGGAATTTGTAAGTCTGATGATGAAGGCATAAATGCAAGTGATTTAAACAATTTAAAACAAAGAGAAGTAATGGAATATGTAAGTAAATATTCAGTATTTGCTCGCGTTAGTCCTGAAAATAAAGTGCAAATAGTCAAAGCCTTACAAAAAATGGGGAAAGTTGTAGCAATGACTGGTGATGGTGTAAATGATGCTCCAGCCATGAAACTGGCTAATGTCGGAGTAGGCATGGGTAAAAGTGGTACTGATGTTACCAAAAATGTTGCGGATATCATTCTTTTAGATGATTCATATGAAACTATTACTACTGCTGTATCTGAAGGAAGAAGAATATATGATAATGTTATTACTAATGTCTTATATAATCTATCTAGTAACTTTACGGAAATAGTTATCATTTTACTTGGTATGTTTTTAGGTAGCAATATCATTGGAGCAATACATGTATTGTATATCGACTTAGTAGCGGATACTGTGCCTTCGATTTGTCTTGCTTTTGAAGGAGCATCTAAAAATAATATGAAGAAAGAACCCAATGGGTTAAATCGCCGAATTTTTACACCATTTTTTATGGCTTTCCTAATTTTTTCTGTTATTTTAGAAGCAGGTATTAGTATCATGGTATATTTTCTATTTAAGGATAATGGTGTTGAGATTGCCCAAACTCTTGCCTTATTTAGTATAGTAATTAATGAATTTGTTTTTGCTTATAACTGTCGAAGTCTAAAAGAACAAATTTTTGAAAAAGGAATACTATCTAATAAGTATTTAAATATAGGCATTTTAATATTATTTATAATTCAACTTATTGTCTTCTTTACGCCGGTGGGTAGGTTATTTGGTTTGGAAATTATTAGTGTTTCGCAATTTGCCTTTGTAATGCTTGTTAATTTTGCATCGTTTATTATACTTGAATTATTTAAGCCACTTATTGTATGGCTATTTAAAGATAAGTAATCTGTGTTTTATACAGATAATTGTAAAAGAAAATAAAGGATAATTCTTTTATTTTCTTTTCATTTAGGTTATAATATTATTACTAGGAGTTAAATATGAATTTAGTTGTAAATGAACATAATGTATTTGTTATAGTTATTGTAACTCTTTTAACAAGTTTAATACTTGTACCAATTATAAAAAAAGTGGCTATTCATGTTAATGCCATGGACGAACCAAATGCAAGAAAGATTCACAAAGTTCCAATGCCAAGGCTAGGGGGGCTTGCCATATACTTAGCTTTTCTTTTAGGCTACATGTTATATGGTGAAGTAAGTACGCAAATGTTATCGATATTAATCGGTGGCTTTTTACTTATTCTAGTTGGCTTTATTGACGACATAAAGTCAGTTCCAGCAAGATATAAATTAGTTGTTCAAATAATTGCTGCCACTATTGTTGTTTTATATGGAGATTTATCATTTAGCGAAGTGTCAGTATTCGGCTATAAAATTTATTTTAATGAATTTTGGGGCTCGCTTGCATCAATTGTTTTTATTGTTGCCATTACCAACGCTATTAATTTAATTGATGGTATGGATGGTCTTGCTGCTGGTATTAGTTCAATATACTTTTTAACAATTGCTATTATTGCCTTCATCTTAAATCGTATCGGAGGTTTAGATGTTATTATTTCTTTAATAATGCTTGGAGCAACACTAGGTTTCTTAGTTCATAATTTTCCACCAGCTAAAATATTTATGGGAGATTCAGGAAGTTTATTCTTAGGATTCATGATATCTGTTATTGCACTTTTAGGATATAAAGTAACAACGTTTACATCATTGATTGTTCCAATAGTAATACTTGCAATACCAATATTTGATACTATATTTGCCATTCTTCGAAGATTGCTTAAAGGTCAAAATATAGGTGTAGCTGATAAAGAACATTTTCATCATCAACTTTTAAAAATGCGTTATAGTCAAACAAAAAGTATTCTAATCATTTATGCCATCGATATTGCTTTTGCAGCAGTTTCTATATTCTATATCCTTGGTGATAATCAAGTAGCTATAGCTATATATATAGTTTTAATGATATTACTTTTATTTGTGGTACTAAAAACAGATATATTATTTGATCACAGTAAAAAGAAAATCAGTGTTAGTAAGATTTCAGAGAAAAATAAAAAAATAAGGAAGGTGAAGAAGAAATGACATTTGTAAAAAATATATTTTATAATGTAAAAAAGTATCGTTTCTTATTGTCACAACTTGTCATAAGAGACTTTAAAATCAAATACAAAAGAAGTGTTTTAGGTGTGCTTTGGAGTATACTATATCCACTATTAATGATGATAGTTATGGCTATTGTATTTTCTAATATGTTTAAATTTAGTATGGAAGGAACTAATTATTTAGTTTATTTAATGAGTGGGTTAGTAGTATTTAATTATTTTAGTGAAGCTACTAATAATGCAATGACATCGATTACTGGTAATTCTACTTTGATAAATAAAGTGTATATACCAAAATATATATTTCCGGTTGCTAAATGTATATTTGTTGCAATTAATTTTGTGTTATCTTTAATTCCTTTATTTCTAATAGTGTTTTTGTCAGGAAATGCAGCAGAAGGGACTAAATGCTATATAAATATTTATTATTTATTGTTACCATTTATATATGTGTGTATGTTTATGTTCACTGTTGGAGTAGGATATATCCTATCAACCATTGCTGTATTTTTACGTGATATGATTTATATTTGGGGAATACTTTTAACTATATTAAATTATTTTACACCATTGTTTTACTCATTATCGATTTTACCAGAATGGCTTCAAAAAATATTTATATTTAACCCGCTTTATCAATTTATTAATGCCACAAGAGATATTTTGTTAAATTCTCAGATGCCAACTTGGACTAATTTATTGGGATGTCTTTTATCTGGTGTAGTTGTTTTAGTTATTGGCTTATTTGTTTTCAAGAAAAAACAAAATAAATTTATTTATTATCTATAATAGGTGGTGATTACATATGATAAAAATTGAAAATGTAGGTATGAAGTTTAACCTAGGCATAGAAAAAGACAATTCTTTAAAAATGACTTTTATTAGGTTATTTGATAAAAGAAAAAGAATTAAGAAAAGCGACTTTTGGGCTCTTAAAAATGTAACTTTTGAAGTTGAAAAAGGTGATGTTGTTGGGCTTATTGGATCTAATGGAGCTGGTAAGTCTACTTTGCTAAAAGTTGTGAGTGGTGTAATGAAACCAACGGAAGGTAAAGTAGAAGTCGATGGGGTTATATCTCCGATGATAGAACTTGGTGCTGGCTTCGATGGTGATTTAACAGCACGAGAAAACATTTATCTAAATGGTGCGATATTGGGGTATTCCAAAGAATTCCTTGATTCTAAATTTGATGAAATAGTAGAATTTTCTGAATTAAAAGAATTCCTTGATGTTCCTGTTAAAAACTTTTCTTCTGGGATGGTTGCTAAACTTGCTTTCTCTATTTCCACTATAGTTGATCCTGAAATACTGATAGTGGATGAAATACTATCAGTTGGTGATATTAAGTTCCAAGAGAAAAGTAAAAATAAAATGATGTCGATGATTAATGGTGGAACAACAGTATTGTATGTTTCTCACTCATTAGATTCGATAAGAGAGCTTTGTAATAAAGTAGTTTGGCTAGAACATGGCAAAGTTGTTATGGCTGGTGAAACTAATAAAGTTTGTGATGCTTATTATAAAAAACAATTAGATAATTAATAACCAAAAAGAAAGTAAAGAGGTGAAGTAAAATGGTTATAACAAAAACTCCTTTTAGAGTAAGCTTATGTGGTGGTGGTAGTGACTTGCCAGCATTCTATGAAAAAAATGGCGGATGTGTAATTAGTACAACAATTAAAAAATATATGTACATAACATCGCATCCATCATTTGATAAAAGTCAAACGGTTTTAAAATATTCAAAGACAGAATGCGTTCATAATATCAATGATATTGAGCATCCAATATTTAGAGAATGTTTAAAACAAGAAGGATTAGAAGGATATGAAATAACTTCCATTGCAGATGTTCCACAAGGTACAGGGCTTGGTTCTTCTAGTGCATTCACAGTTGGGCTAATCAAAAATTTAAAATGTCAAAAAAGAGAATATATTTCGGATGAAGAAGTTGCCCAAGCGGCATGTCACATGGAAATCGATATTTTGAAAAATCCAATTGGTAAGCAAGATCAATATGCAGCTGCTTATGGTGGCCTTAATTATTACCAATTTAATAAAGATGGTTCCGTATTTGTAGAGCCAGTATTAATGTCTAAAGAAGCATATAATCAACTTGAAAAAAATTTAATTATGCTTTATGTTGGAGGTGAACATAGTGCCTCTGAAATATTAAAAGAACAATCAAAAAATATGACCAGTGCTAAAGATAAAGAAGAAGGTCAAAAACGAATTGTTGAGTTAACTCATAAACTAAAATATGAATTAGAACACGATAATATTGATGCTGTTGGTGAAATATTGCACGAAAATTGGTTGATTAAAAAAACATTAGCTAGTGGCATATCTAATCCAAAATTTGATGAATGGTATGATTTAGCTTTAGCAAATGGGGCAACTGGTGGTAAAATATTAGGTGCCGGTGGTAGTGGATTTTTCCTATTCTATGTTCCTGAAGAAAAGCAAGAAAAATTTAGGAGTGCGATGAAAGATTTACCAGAAATGGAATTTAAATTTGATCATCAAGGAACAACTGTTATATTTGTAAATTAAGAAGGAGTGATTTTATGAAAGCGTTAGTAACAGGTGGAGCTGGGTTCATTGGAACTCATTTAGTTAGGGAATTATTAAATAGAGGTCTTGAAGTTATTTGTGTTGATAACTTTACTTTAGGACATCAAGAAAATGTCGATTGTTTTAAAGACAATCCTAATTACAAATTTTACAAATTAAATATTGAAGAAACTGAAAGTTTTTGCGAAGCACTTAAGGATGAAAAAATTGATATAGTTTACCATTTAGCAGCTAATTCTGATATCCAAAAGGGTGGAAGAATGCCAAGTGTTGATTTTAACGATACATTCATGACTACTTATAGTACTCTTGAACTTATGCGTAGAAATGACATTAAAAATCTATTCTTTGCATCAACTTCTGCAATTTATGGCGATAAACAAGAATTACTTACGGAAACTCTTGGAGATTTAAGACCAATATCATATTATGGTGGGGCAAAATATGCTAGTGAAGGATTTATTTCTTCTTATACATTTATGAATGATTTAAATACTGTTGTATTTAGATTTCCAAATGTAATCGGTCCAAATTTAACTCATGGCGTTATTTATGACTTTGTTCGTAAATTACAAAAGAATCCTAATGAACTAGAAATTTTAGGAGATGGCCATCAAACTAAACCTTACTTATATGTTCTAGATTTAGTTGATGCTATTGTTAAATTTACTTTAGATATGGAAATGAAACCGGGTGTTGAAATATATAATGCTGGTGTAGAAAGTGCAACAAGTGTAACAACAATCGCTGATATTGTTTGTGAAGTTTTAGGTTATGAAAATGTAAAATACAACTATACCGGTGGTAAAGGTGGCTGGAAAGGTGATGTCCCTAAATTTCAATATGACTTAACTAAGATTCATAATGCTGGCTGGACAGCTCATCATACATCTGATGAATCAGTGCGTGAAACAGTAAAATATATTAAAGATAATAATTAATTAAATTTTAAAGCGGGGTGTTTTAGTGTACAAGACGGAAGATGAATTAATTTCGATACTTGAAGAATTAATAAAAAACGGAGAAAATGAATGTGTTGAATTTAAATGTGCTGAAAATAATTTTGATGTTGATAAATTGGGAAAATATTTTTCAGCAATGAGTAATGAAGCAACCTTAAGGAACAGACAACATATCTTTTATCGAAGTTTATCCATTAATAATTGATGGGAAAAGAGTAATTATGTTTCAAGTTCCTGCAGCAGTTGGAACTCCAATTAATTGGAAGGGTTATCCTTATGGCAGAACTGGCGAGGGACTTAAACCATTGAGTCAAAATAAAATCGAACAAATTAGAAATACTGCTATATATGATTGGTCAAGACAAATAATATCATCCGCTAGTATTGATGATTTAGATCCAAATGCTATTTTGCTTGCTAGAGAACAATTTAAGAAAAAGCACGAAGGAAAAGCACTAGCTAATGAAATAGATGATTTAACTGATGAAGAATTTTTAAGTAAGGCAAAATTAACCTTAAATGGCAAGATTACTAATGCCGCAATGTTATTATTAGGAAAAAATGATTTTGATTATCTAATTGAAGGAAATGCTCCAAGAATGACTTGGAAATTATCTGATGAAGATAGTATCATTGATTATGAACATTTTGGAATTCCCTTTTTAGTAAACATAGAAAATTTATATTCTAAAATAAGAAATTTAAGATATAGATATATAGTTGATGATAGTTCTTTATTTCCTATTGAAATTTATCAGTATGATTCTTTTACCATTCACGAATTAATTAATAACTGTATAGTTCATCAAAATTATAGTTTAAGCAGAATGATTAATGTAGTTGAATTTAAGGATAAATTAATGTTTATAAATGAAGGTAGTTTTATCCCTGAAAACATTGATAAAGTATTAGAAAATGGTTTTTCTTCCCCGTTTTATAGAAATCCATTCTTAGTTCAAGCAATGGTAAATTTGAATATGATTGATACAGCAGGTAGTGGAATCAAAAGAATATATAAAATTCAAAGAGAAAAATACTTTCCTATGCCAGATTATGACTTTAGCGAAAAAAATAGGGTTAAAGTAACGTTGTATGGAACGATTATTAATGAAAAATATAGTAAATTGTTATTTGAAAAAGCTAAATTACCTTTAAACGATGTTGTATTATTAGATAGAGTTCAAAAAAATTTAAATATAACTAAAGAACAATGTGATTATTTAAAAGATAAAAATTTAATTGAAGGGAAATATCCTAATATTTATATTTCTTCATCAATAGCAGAAATTACTGATAATAAAGAAGAGTATATTTATAAATCTGGCTTGAATGATAATTTTTATAAGGAACTTATTGTCAAATATATTGAAGAATTCGGAAGTGCAGCTAGGAAAGAACTAATACAATTATTGATAGATAAGTTGCCAAGTTCACTATCTAAAAATACTAAAATTAATAAAATTAGATATTTATTAGATGTTTTAAAAAAAGAAAATAGAATTTATTTCGATTGGAATGAAAAAAATTGGAAAATAAAATAGTTTAATTCTATTTTGTTTTTTATATAAATCTGCTGCAATCTGCTGCAATCTGCTGCATTTCTGCTGCAATCTGCTGCAATCTGCTGCATTTATGCTGCATTTCTGCTGCAATTATATTAATTTATTATAAAAATTAATTGTTAACACTTGATATTATAAGCAATATAAAGGTTTGTGTAAATAAAGAAAAATGGTGATGCTAATGATAACTAATAAAAGAAATGGTTTAATTGATTTAACTAAGTTATTTTTTTCTATATGTATAGTTTTTATACATACAGGATTAAGTGATAAAATTCCTTATGGTTTTGAGATTAAGGAATTAATATTTCGCTTAGGTATTCCCTTTTTCTTTGTTTGCTCTGGATATTTTTTTGCAAAAAACAATATTAATACTGGAAAGAAACTATATTTATATTTAAAACGTATTTTTATTCCTTTTATATTTTTTAGTATTATATATATTTTGTGCGAAGCCTACTTTTTAGGAGAAGGGTCATATAATTACATTGTATTAAATGTATCAAAAATGTTTTTAGGATCGCCATCAGTTGTAACGTGGTATAGTGGATCAATAATTTGGACATTTATTATTCTTTATTTTATAAAAGATAAAAGAAAACTATTATATGTTATATTAATATCTCTTACATTATATTTAGTAGGATTATCATTTACAACTTATGATTTTATTTTAAATGGTTTTAATCCACTTTTGCTGATGGCATTAAAAAACACCTTTATTCAAAATAGATCATTTTGGTTTGTGGGACTTTTGTATGTATCAATAGGGTATTCCTTAGAAAAATACTCTAAACTTGAAGCGGTAAAAACATTAAAATTAATAATTGCTTTAATAATTAGTTTTGTTTTTTGTTATATAGAAACAACATTTATTAAAGGAAAGACGCTTTATTTTGAATTTGATTTTTTAATATCTCACATTTTAGTAGTAGTTATTTTATTTATGCTAACAATAAAATGTTCTAAAT
>CALVVJ010000044.1 GCA_944363835.1 uncultured Bacilli bacterium
AAACTTACTAAAGATAGCACTAGACAATGTGTCGAAGGTCATAAAGTTGTAGTTAATATTATAAGAGAAATTGGAACGAAGACGTTCCTAGGTAAAGTTACTAAAATAATTGGTCATAAAAATGATCCAGGTATTGATATCCTTTCAATTGCCTTAAGACATGGAATTGAAACTGAATTTAGTGAAGCAGTAATTAATGAATTAACAAGTATTCCTAATGAAGTTAATGTAGATGAATTAAAAGGTCGCCGCGATTTGACTAAGGAAATAATTTTCACAATCGATGGCGATGATACCAAAGATATCGATGACGCTATTAGCCTAGAAAAAAACAATGATAATTATATTCTTGGTGTCCATATTGCTGATGTTTCCCATTATGTTAAAGTTGGTAGCAACTTATATGAAGCCGCATTTTCTCGTGGAACCTCTAGTTATCTAGCTGATACGGTAATTCCAATGATTCCTCATCAACTTTCCAATGGTATATGTTCACTTAATCCTGAAGTTATAAGACTTACAATTAGTTGTGTAATGACAATAAATCCTAAAGGAAAAGTGATAGATTACGATATCTTTCCATCTTATATTAAATCTGCAAAACAAATGACTTATAAAAATGTTAATAAAATATTGATGGAAGATATTATTCCTGAAGGCTATGAAGAATATGCTGATACCTTAAAATTGATGAATGAATTAGCTAAAATTTTAAGAGCAGAAAAAACATCCCGTGGTTATATTGACTTTGGTTTAGATGAAGCTAAAGTTATTCAAGATGACACTGGTAAAGCCATCGATATTGTCAAAAGAACGCGTGGAGATGGTGAAAATCTAATTGAAGATTTCATGATTGCTGCTAATGAAACAGTGGCCACTCATATTAATAACATGGACTTACCATTTATCTACCGGGTTCACGATTTACCAAGTAGTGAAAAAATTGAAGATTTTAAAAATTTAATTAATCAAATGGGCTATCAAATTCATACTAATATGAGTAAGATAACGCCTTTAACAATGCAAAGCATTTTAGGAGAACTTAAAGATAAAAAAGAATTTCCAATATTATCCGACATGCTATTAAGAAGCATGAAAAAAGCGGTTTACAGTACTAATAATATTGGGCACTTTGGCTTAGCTTTACAAAACTATACCCATTTTACTAGTCCAATAAGAAGATTCCCTGACTTGACAGTTCATCGTCTTCTAAGAACATATTTATTCGAAAACCGCATCGATATGGAAACTATCAATTTTAATCAGAAATATTTAATCGATGTTGCTACTAATTCCAGCGAAACAGAAGTTGCTGCTACAGAGGCAGAACGTGATGTTTTATCTATGAAAATGGCAGAATATATGGAAAGTCATATCGGAGAAGAATACTCAGGAATTATTAGTGGTGTTACTAATTTTGGTTTCTTTGTTGAACTCGAAAATTTAGTCCAAGGTTTAGTTCATATTAGTACTCTTGATGGTTACTATAATTATATTCCAGAAATATTATCGTTAGTACGTGAAGACAATAGTAAAAAGTACCGTATTGGTGATGAAGTACGTATTATTGTAACTGCTGCTAACAAGGAAAATAGTACAATTGATTTTGAAGTAGTGGGGGATTCAGATGGAGATCAAGAATAAGAAAGCATATTTCAATTATTTTATCGAAGATGAATTTGAAGCAGGACTTGTTCTAGTAGGAACAGAAATAAAATCTGTACGCAAAGGTTCTATCGACATAAGTGATGCTTATATTCGCATTAAAGATAATGAAGCATATATTATAAATATGTTTATTGAAAAGTACGATTCTGGCAGTATATTCAATCATGATCCTAGCCGTGAAAGAAAACTTCTTTTACACAAAAAAGAAATAAAAAAGCTATTAGAAAAAGTTAAACGGGAAGGATATTCTATAATTCCTTTGAAAGTATACATTAAAAATGGTAGAGCTAAAGTATTGATTGGGGTTGCTCGTGGGAAAAAATTATATGATAAAAGAGCAAGCATTAAAGAAAGAGATTTATTGCGAGAATTAGATCGACGGAGGTAGTATGACAAAGTCAAAGAAAATAAGATTGGGTAAAAAGAATAAATTAATATTTATAATTGGGGGCATAATATTATTCCTAGCAATTATTGTAGGAATATTGTGGGCAATCGGTATATTTGATAGCAAAGAAGAAAATAATAAAGTCGCCGACCCTAAAGAACCGAATATAGTTGAAGAGGAAAAGAAATTGCAAATAGTTGATGAAAATTCTACTAGCAGACCTTATGCTATTATGATTAACAATGCTAGTGTTGCTAGACCCCTACAAAGTGGTTTACAAGACGCTTACATTATTTATGAAATAATTGCAGAGGGTGGCATTACAAGATATATGGCCCTATTCATGGATCAAGAAACGGAAAGAATTGGATCTATTCGGAGTGCTAGACATTATTTCTTAGATTATGCTTTAGAAAATGATGCCATATATGTTCATCATGGCCAAAGTCCTCAAGCATTAAGTGATTTTAAAACCTTAGGAATTGATCGTATTGAAGTATCCGAAAATAAAACCGGATGGCGAGATAAAAAATTAAACGTAGCTACTGAACATACTCTATTTACAAGCATTGAAAAATTAGAAAATGGCTTAGGTAGTAAACGCACAACAAGAAAAGGCGATTTATTATTAAATTATAGTGTCGATGCTATAGATATGGCTTCTTTAGATGGCGCTATACCTGCTACTACAGTTTCCATAAAGTACTCGAGTGGTACAACATCTAGTTATGAATATGATAGCGAAAATGCTGTATATAAAAGATTTGTAAATAATAAAGAACATACTGATTATGTAACTAAAGAACAATATACATTTAAAAATATCATTACATATCAAGTAGATAACTATACATTAAATGATGGTGAAGATAAAGGAAGACAAGAATTAGAAAACATTGGCAGTGGTACTGGCTACTACATTAGCGGTGGCTATGCAGTTCCTATAACTTGGGAAAAGAAAAGTAGATCTGCCCAAACAAAATATTATTATGAAAATGGTGAAGAATTGATTGTTAATGATGGTAATACTTTTATTCAAATTCAACCAGAAGGTCAAAAATTAGAGATTGCGTAATAAAGGAGGATGTATTATGACGAAATTATTGGATTTTCTAGCAGACTATCATGTCTTATTTATAATAATAACTATAGTATTAATATTTGCTTTAATTGGCTATTTTGTAGAACAACATCGTCATAAGGCATCCCCATTTAAGATAGCTTCGGAAAGAAATAAAGTGGAAGAAATAAATGTCGACAAATTAAAAAGTATGGATACGAGTGTTTCGCTACAAGATGCCTTGAGCAAAAATGTAACTATCAAAAATAATAAAAATAATAACTAGATAAGGTCCGTTTAGGACTTTTTATTTTTCTAAAAATTTGTTATAATGATTAAGCAGTATTATATGAGGATGGTGTTTAAATGAATTTGTCATTAGTATGGGATATTTTCACTAAAATACTCGATATATGTTTTGTGTGGATTGCCTTTTACTATATTTTAAAAAATGTAAAAAATAATATTAAAATGGTCTTGATAGTCAAAGGAGTAATATTAATCCTTATAGTTAAACTACTAAGTGACCTTTTAGATTTATATACAGTTGGTGTAATCCTTGAATATGCTATTCAATGGGGTCCACTTGCTATAATAGTTATTTTCCAACCGGAAATAAGAAGTGTTTTAGAATCTCTTGGTCGGACCCAACTATTAGGTCGTCATAAAATTTTAACAGTTGATGAACGTGAAAAAGTAGTATATGAAATAATGCGTGCTGTCGAATACTTACGGAAAAATCGTATTGGAGCATTAATAGTTATTGAAAGAGAAATATCATTAGAAGAATACATTCGTAATGCTACTAAGGTTTATGCTGACATAAGTGATTCTTTGCTTGAAACAATATTTTTCCCAAATTCTCCTCTTCATGATGGCGGAGTAATTATTCAAGGAGATAGAATTACCTGTGCCGGAGCAGTCTTTAAAACAAGTATGAATCCTGATATATCTAAGCGTTTGGGGACAAGACATAGAGCTGGTTTAGGTATTGCTGAAGAAAGTGATGCTATAGCTTTAATAGTATCTGAGGAAACTGGCCGTCTAAGTATTGCGGTGGATAGTCATTTGCACTACAATTTGGAACCAGATCAATTTAGAATGATGCTAATAGATGAACTTAAACCTAAGATGGAAGTCTTCTTTGAAGCTGATGAAAGCGATGGTGAAGAAGAATGATAAAAAAGTTTTTTAAGAAAATTTATAATTTTATCGATAAATGTATTGTAGTTCCAATAAGTAGAGCAGTATATTATTTGTCAAAGAAGTTTAAAAAGAATCAAGGAAAGCTTGATAAAATTCTAAATAGACCCCATTTTTTAATTTATCTATCTTTGATAATAGCGGTAGTCTTATTTTTACTAATAGATTCGAAAGTTATAACTTTGGTAGAAACCGAAGCGGAAGTTATTACTAATGTGCCAGTTGTAGTTAAATACAATGAAGAAGCCTACGTTGTTGAAGGCGTACCTGAAACTGTAGATATAACTATTACGGGGCGTAAGAGTGATATTTATTTAGCTAAACAATTAGGGGAATATGAAGTAATTCTCGATTTATCTGATTATACTCCAAGTGATACACCATATAAAGTATACTTCACTTATTCTAAATCGATAGATTCTCTAAGTTATCAACTTTCTCCAGAATACGTTCAAGTAACGATTAAAAATAAAGAAAGTCAAGTTATGTCTATCTCATATGATTTATTAAATATCGATGCTTTAGATAGTCGCCTTAGTGTTGAATCAGTTACTTTAGATAAATCAGAAGTAGTTGTTAAAGGTGGCAGTGATGCTCTAGCTGAAATAGCCTCTGTTAAAGCTTTAATTGACTTAGAACAACAAAAATTCACAGAAGCTGGAACTTATGATATTTCTAATGTTGAATTAGCTGCCTATGATTCTCGTGGTAATAGATTGGATAATGTTGAAATAGTGCCAGAAACAATTAGTGCAACTGTAGTATTAGAAAGTTACTCACGAACAGTACCAATTTCTATTGAAACAACTGGTGAACTTGTGACCGGTAAAGCCATAGCATCATTATTGATAAATAATAATACTTCATATATGATAACCATATATGGTGATCAATCAGTAATTGATGATATAGATAGTGTTCCAGTTACTATTAATGTCGATGGCCGTGGTAATGAATCTACTTGGACTTATGATGTGAATATTCGTAAACCAAACGGTGTTCGAGAAATGAGCGTTGACAATGTAGAAATTACTGCAACATTTGGAGAAGAACAGCAAACAACCATCGATATTAGTAACGATATTCATGAAACTAATTTAGCAGATGGCTTAAGTGTCAATATCCTTAGTGGTCAAGAAATATCTGTCCAAGTAAAAGGTGTTGCCTCTGTTCTTGAAAACATCGAAAACGAAGAAATATATGCTTATATCGATCTAGCAGGTTTCGGCGTTGGTGAACACGAAGTAGAAGTTAAAATTAATAACAATAATCCGCTGCTAAATTATGTAGTATCTAGTACGGTTCGCATAAGAATTGCGGAAGAATAACAAAAACTCCTTTGCAGGAGTTTTTTGCTTTTAATCTCTTTCTTCAAAATTCATAAATAATATTCCAATGTTGATAAGACCACAAATACCAACAAGAATATAAATGATTTTTTCAACTATTTCTACACTTGCAAATAATGTTGCTACTAGATTAAAATCGAAAAGACCAATTAATCCCCAATTTATAGCTCCGATTATTGTAATAACAAGTGCTATTTTCTGTAAAATTACCATTATCACACATCCTTTATTTTTATTGTTCCCTATTTTTTTAACATTATACACGTATATTTTAAAATATTAAAAATATAGTTAAGTAGAAAAGGGGATTTGGTAATGAAAAAGTATTTTGTGTTATTTTTGTTTACGTTATTGTTTATAACCGGTTGTGGTGAATTTAAGTTAGAGGATGCCATAAATGAGTTTACTAAAGATGTAGAAAATAGTAAATCATATAAATTAAATGGAACGATGGAAATAAGTAGTGGCGAAGAAATATTTACATACAGTATCGATACTTATTTTTTAAAAGATGATTTTTACAAAGTAGTTTTAGTTAATCAAACAAATAATCATGAACAAATTATATTGAAAAATGCCGATGGTTTATATGTTGTTACGCCAAGTTTAAATAAAAGCTTTAAATTTGACAGCGTTTGGCCAGAAAATTCTTCTCAGGCGTACTTGCTTCAAAACATTCTCAGTGATATCAAAAATGATTCTGAAGTATCCATGGAAACAACTGATAATAATTATATTATTAAAAGTAAGGTAAATTATCCTAATAATGAAGAATTAGAATACCAAAAGATATATTTTGATAAAGATATGAATATAACTAAAGTTGAAGTTTACAACCAAGAGGATATTGTGAAAATAAAAGTCAACTTTAAATCAGTAGATTTAAAAGCAAAACTTAGTGAAGATGATTTTATATTAGATGATTTAATTGATACGGAAGCAGAAGAACAACAAGATGCCAACAATTCAAATACAGAGTGTACTGATGAAACTTGTAAAGAAGAAAATAATACCAATGCCTGCGAAGGTAATAACTGTGAAAAGCAAACTAATGCTACCTTAGATAGTATAATATATCCACTATACATTCCATCAAATACTTATTTGAGCAGTTCTGAAACAGTATCTACCGAAACTGGAGAAAGAGTTATATTAACCTTTAGCGGGGACAAAAACTTTGTGATTGTTGAAGAAACAGCAAGTGTAAGCAATGAATTTGAAGTAATTCCAGTTTTTGGAGATCCGTTAATGCTTAATGAAAGCGTCGGTGCTTTAAGTTCAAATTCTATAAGTTGGCATGCTGATAACATTAGTTACTATTTGGTAAGTAGTGACTTGACAACAAACGAAATGGTAAGTGTAGCAAAGTCTTTAGGTAACTCTACAACAGTTATGTCCAATAAATAATACGCTTTGTCATGAAAATGACAGAGTTTTTTCTTTTATTAAGAGCCTATTGCTTGAAAAGTACTGTCATTTTCTGTATAATAACAAATAGGGAGGAAATTATGCCAAAAAATAAAGTTAAATTAAATGACAAAACAGATAATCGAAAATCTCAAAAGAAAAAAACTATTAAAGAAGAAAAATATATGAGCGATGAATCTCGGGAAGTACGCAATTTTGTAATTATCCTACTCAGCGTAATCGTAATTGTATTAATTGTATATGGTATATCTAAGGTATTTATTGATGATGAACCAGCTTCTACTGAAAAAAATGTTCAAAAAGGTGTTATTGATTACGATAAGGTAAGTGTAGGAACGATGTTAAATCGTAACTATTCGGAATATTATGTAGCAATTTATGACGAAGAAGCTCCTGAATCGGTTGTTTATTCTGCTATAATTACTAAATATTTAGATAATGAAGATGCCCTTAAAGTATTCTATTGTGACTTGGGCAATTTCCTTAATGCGGATTATTATGTTGGTAGTGACGGAGAATCAAACCCAGATGCTCAAAATATTTCTGAATTTGCTTTTGGGGATTTGACTTTAATTAAAGTTGAAAATGGAAAAATAACTAAATATCTTGAAGATGTTGACGCAATTAAAGAAGAATTCGCTGAATAGAGAAGTTTTTAACTTTTCTTTTTTTTTCTACCGTGATAAAATAAAGTTGGTGATAAAATGAAGAGTAACAAAGGATTTAACCTGCTTAGTGTAATAATAATTATCTGTATAACTTCTATAATTTCTGGAATAACTACTGGTGTTATAGTAACTAATACTTATAAAAGTTCAACTGGACTTACATATAACGAATTATTAAATGATGAAAAACTAAATGAATTTTTAGAAGTATATTCTTCTGTTGTCAATAATTATTATGAAGACGTTGATACATCTGAAATGATAGATACAGCCCTTGATGCTATGCTTGAATATCTAGGAGATTCCTATACTACTTATTTAGATGATGAACAAACTAAAAAGTTAGAAGAAAGTCTATCAGGTGTCTATCGTGGAATTGGCATTGCTTTTCAAATGGATACTACAACAAATGCTCCGACGATAACTAGCGTTACTAAATCATCTCCAGCAGAAAGTGCCGGTTTATTGGTCGGTGATATTTTAGTAAGTGTTGATGGTACTAATATAAGCGGAAAAACTAGTAATGAAATACAAAATATGATTAGAAACAGTTCTAAAGACTCTGTTAATTTAGTTATTTCTCGAAATGGCACAGAAATGGCTTTTGACGTAGCTATCAAAAGTGTTCAAGATGTAAACATAGGTTATGAATTAATAAATGGTACTAATATTGGCTATTTAAAAATGAATATATTTTCTAAAACTTTAAGTGATCAAGTAAATAATGCTTTGAATGATATGGAAACACAAGGAATGCAAAAATTAATAATTGACTTGCGTAATAATACCGGAGGCTATTTAGAAAGTGCTGAGGCAACAGCAAACCTATTCTTAGAAAAAGGAAAACTTATTTATTCTTTAGAAAACAAAGATGCTAAGGCTAGCTATTATGACGAAACAGATGCTCATAAGACCTATCCTATTGTAATTTTACTAAACGAAAATTCAGCTTCCGCATCTGAAATACTTGCAGCTGCTTTAAAAGATAGTTACGGTTATGGCGTTACCTTTGTAGGAACTACTAGCTATGGTAAAGGATTAGTTCAACAAACCTATGATTTAAGTGATGGTTCAATGGCTAAATATACATCAGCTCGTTGGTTGCGCCCAAATGGTAATTGTATAAATGGCGTTGGTTTAAAACCAGATTATGAAATAGCAAAAGAAGATATTCGTGATGAAGCAGGATACCCTATTGATAATCAATTACAAAAAGCAATTGAAGTAATAAGTGCACAATGATGCACTTTTTTGTCTTTATAGGAAATTACTTTAATTAACAAAAAGCAATTGACACACATACATTTGTTTGATATAATTTGTTTATAGTTCAGGGGGAATGGTACTATGGATAAAATATTAAAAGGATATGTTTTTAGATTATATCCAACTGATAAACAAAAAGAATTAATTAAACTATTGGATGTTCTAGATTTGTTTATAATCATTTTTTAGATGAGAAAATAAATGATTATAAACAAATGGGTAAATCAAAGTCCTTTTATGATCAAATAAAAGAACTTCCTAGTCTTTGTAAAGTATATTCTTGGCTAAGTGAAGTTGATAGTTGTAGTTTAAGGAATTCTTTATTTAACTTAGATGATGCTTATAAAAGATTTTTTGATAAACAAAATGAATTTCCAAAATTTAAAAATAAAGATATAGGAAATAGTTATAAAACTAATAATATAAAAAGTAAATATAAAGATAAAAATTACGAAAGTATAAAAGTAGATTTTCAAAAAAGAATAATAACTTTACCCAAATTAAAAGAAGTAAAGTTTAGAGGATATAGAAATAAAACAAATATACCCAAAATGTTGGACTTGTTGGATTAAGTGGTGGCAACATAAAGTACCACAAAAATAGTGCAAAAAGTACAGTTATAAGAAAAGTAGCAAATAAATATTATGTAAGTATTTTGGTAGAAAAATCGATTAGATTACCTGAATTTGTGCCTAGAAGTATAGTAGGACTAGACTTAGGAATAAAAGATTTAATAATAACTAGTTATAATGAGAAAATAGAAAATAATTTATCTTCATTAGAAGTAAAGAATAAAATTAAAGGGTTACAAAAGTGGCTTGCTAGATGTAAGAGTGGAAGTAAAAATAGATATAAGATAAAATTAAAATTACAAAGAGCATATAGAAAGTT
>CALVVJ010000045.1 GCA_944363835.1 uncultured Bacilli bacterium
GGTGTTATTAATATAGGAAAATATTGTAACCAACTCTTCTTCAATTAAAGAAATGTTCTCATCATTTTGAGGTGTAATTTTCGATTGGTTATTTGTAGAATAATCATTTTTCGTTATTAAATAAAATACAAGCCAAATTACTAAAACTATTGCAACAATTATCAAAACTATTTTTATAAAATTACTGAAATTATTTTTCATATTACCTCACGTATTTTTATTATAAACTATTTATTTATTTTTTTAAATCATTTTTATAAGATCTTCTGATATTTTTTGATGAGCTTTGTAATTTAAATAATAACTAGTTTTATCTAGGTAATAAGATTCATTTAGATAATAAGCCAAAATATCTAAGAATAAAGCATTGTATTTGCCAGCAAGTTTTTTAAGAGAATTATTTATTTCTACAGCATCTTTTTGATCAAATTTATAAGCCGGATAAAGACCAACTATGATTATTTTTTTATCATAAAATTCTCTTATGGTTTTTAAAAGCGTATCCATTTCTTTAAGATAATTATCAGCGCTTTCAGATGTTAAATTATTTTGGATGGATAAATCAGCAAATTCATCTAAGCCAATACTAATAGTTAGAATCTCCGCAGAGGCTATCGTTTGTTTTATTGGTATTCTAGTAAACTTACCTAAGGCGTTATCTTCTAAATTATCATTTAATTCATGGGCTTTGAGATGTGCTTGAGAAAATTCGTTATTATAGTTGACTAGTTTATTTTTAGCTTCTAAATATTCTTTTAGATAATCATTAAAACTGGGGCCTGCTACATTATATGGTGTCATTCCTAAACTAAAACCATCTCCCAAACTTACGAGATTTAATTTATTTTTAAATGTTACAAAATTTATTAAAATAGTTAAAGCTGCTCCCACTAAAATAATAATTAATAATTTGTAACGTCGTTTCATATTTACCCCCAAGAAAAAAGTAGTGATATTCACTACAATTATACTTCAACAATTTTAATATTAGCACCAACAGAAGATAATTTGTTGATAATTCGTTCATAACCACGCAAAATATGTTCAGCATCATTAATAATAGTTGTGCCATCAGCAATTAAACCAGCAGTAACTAAGGCTGCTCCAGCTCGAAGGTCAGTAGCTGTAATTTCTGCTCCATGTAAAGGAGTTGGACCAGTGATTTCGGCGTGCTGTCTTTCTGCTTTAATATTTGCTCCCATTCGATTTAGATATTTAACATGCCCCATTCTATTTTCCCAAATCGTTTCTTCAAATAAGGAAACACCATTAGCTTGTGTTAATAATACAGCCATTGGTTGTCCCAAATCAGTAGGGAATCCAGGATAAACTGCTGTTCTAACGTTAGTAGGTTTTAAATTATTAGATTTATTTAGAATTATTTTATGGTTTTGCAATTTAAAATTAACACCCATTTCTTGCAATTTATTTAAAAGAAGAATGTTGTGTTCAGGAATCATTCCTTCAATGGTTAAGTTATCTCCAAGTAATGCACCCATAATTATGTAAGTTCCGGCTTCAATACGATCGGGAATTACTTTAATTTCAGCACTATGAAGCTCTTCAACTCCTTCGATAGTAATTTCTTCAGTTCCAGCACCTGTAACCTTTGCTCCCATTTTATTTAATAATTCTGCAATGTTGATAATTTCGGCTTCTCTTGCAGCATTCATTATATGAGTTGTTCCTTTAGCCATAGTTGCTGCAATCATCAAGTTAACTGTTGCTCCAACAGAGGCAAAATCTAACATAATATCTGCACCTTTTAATTCAGTTGCTTCAATTAAATATTTACTATCTTCTTTAGTAATTGTTGCTCCAAGAGATTCAAAACCTTTTAAATGTAAATTAATAGGACGTGATCCAATGTTACAACCACCTGGGAAGTACATTTCAACCTTTTTAAATCTTGCAAGTAATGCACCCATAAAATAATATGACGCCCGAAGTTTGTTACTTAAACTTTCAGGAATTAAAGTGTTTTTAATGTTAGATGCATCAATTTCAATAACACCTGTTCCTTTTTTAACATCAACATTTAATAGTTTTAGAATTTCAATTAAAGCATCTTTATCGGATATATTGGGAACATTGGATATTTTTACTTTACCATTTGCCATAATTGCTGCGGGAATTAAAGCAACTACACTATTTTTGGCTCCTCCAATTTTAATTTTACCACTTAAAGTACGATTTCCTTCAATAATAATTCTTTTCATATTTACCTCCATTATAATTCTATTTTGCAAACATTTTATTTATGGCACTTCCATAAATATATTTGGCAATATTTACTCCATTAGGATGAATATGCATAAAATTATCCATCATTACACCACTATTGGCTTCCATCAAATATAAATTGTCTTCATTGTCTAATATGATATCAATGCTACAAAATCTAATATTAATTTCTTTAGCAACTTTTAAAGCAAGTTTAGAAATTTTTTCTTCTAAAAATTCAGGAATGTCCATAAATATATTGGCACCTTTAGATAAATTAAATTGCCAATTGTATTCATATTTTTCTTCCTTATTTAAAACGATATTGGGAATATTTTTCTTATTTCCAAAATAATGTGGGTTAAATTCTATTAATAATTCTCTAAGTGTTTTCTTTCCATCACCATAGACAACAGGTTTTATTTTACCATACATCAGTAGTATTTGGCTATCTAAAATTATAACACGATATTCATTTTTAATATTTATGTAAGGACATATACTTAAAGAATAATTTTTAATTAATAGATTATCTAATAAATCATATATTTTTTCTAAATAAGTTTCATGGAATACTTCTTTACCACAGCTGCCAAGATTGGCTTTAATTACTAAATTACGATTATATAATTCATACAACTCTTTAATATAATCCTTGGAATAATTTCTAAATATTATATGATGTTTTATTATAGGATTTTTCTTTAATTCCATTAGTTCATAAAAAGCATATTTGTCATCTAATATTGTGGCAATTGAATTGTTATTAAGATCAAATTTATGAGAGATAATATAATGAATTTGATTGTCACGTTCTAGAACTTTAATCCAGTTTTTAGATATGCTTGTTAGTTTAATACCTTTTTCCTTACATAGTTCATTTATAAGTTCATCAAATGTAAGCATAGTTACCACCAAGTTAATTATAACATTTTTAGATGAAAAGGTGAAATATTCCTAATAACAACAATAGTAATATACCTAAAATGATAGCATATTTACCTATGAGTTTACTACTATATTTTCCGATAATTATACCTAGATAGGTGAAGGCTGCACTACAAAAAGCAAATATAATACTGGCAAGAATGTAATTTGAAGTTATATCATTAATTCCAAGGCCAACAGAAAAACTATCAATAGAGACACTTAGAGCAAAAAAAATTAGACCTAAAAAACTTATCTTAATATCTGCTGTTTCATCTTTTATATAGTGGATGGCTAAATTAATACCGAGAACTATTAGGACTGTTCCTAAAATTACATTGCTGGCTAAATCTAATAATTTAATGATACTAAGACCTATAAAGTTACCTAATAGGGGCATAAAAAAATGAAATATACCAACAAATAACGGAAGAATTTTAATAAGATTATTTTTGTTAGCAATTGAGCCAACAGATAAAGACAAAGAAAAAGTATCCATTGATAAGGATATTCCTATTAATAAAATGGATACTATTTCTTGCATATTGATCACCTTAATCAAATATATGCATATTTAAGAAAATTTTTCTATAACTTCTTTAATATAAAAAGTGTAATTAGCAGAATTAGTTTCCTCTTCCTCGGCTTCAAGCAAACATAGCGGTGGGAATAAAACGCACCACCAATTTTCACCGAGGCCAGAACCTAATGTTATTACGAGTGATTCATAATTACCCTCAGGATACATTACTCCTTTATATTCTTTTTCAGGAAAATAATTATTACCATAATTAATACTATATTCGACATTAAAACTTTCAATAATACTTTCAAATTTGGCCATATTTTGGTTAATAAGTTCTTTTGTTTCTTCTTTAGAATTAGATTGGTCAAGAATTTCTGCAAAAACTGGTTCTATTTCTTCGCGAATTTGCATTTTGGTTTCTTGGTCTTCTAGAGAATTACTATTAGCAATAATACGAAATCTTATAGCATTATTAGGTATTAATACTTCTCCAGAAGATTCTGTTGATAAACAAAATAGAAGTGTTACAAAAAATAAAGCAATGATTATTTTTTTCAATATTATCACCTAAAATAATATTGCGTAATCATTGCTTATTTTATTCATTAAAAATAAATAAATATCTTGTACGTCCTGTTAAGTCACTTAAAAATTTATATTTTAAATTGAAATTAGCATCTAAAAAAATTTGTAAAGGTACTGATTCATTATCCCCAATTTCAAAAGCCATAAGCCCTGGTTTATTTAGATTTTTTAAATACTTGTTGATAATTTGTTTATAAAAGTAAAGTCCATTATCTTCCGCAAATAAGGCTAAGTGAGGTTCATACTTTAAAACTCTATCTTCAACATATCCATCATGAGGAATGTATGGTGGATTAGAAATAATAATATCAAAATTATCTTTTAAATCACTTAGCATATCTTGATGAATGAATTCTATTTCAACATTGTTTTTTTGAGCATTTTTTCGAGCCAAATCTAGGGCATCAAGAGAAATATCTACAGCAGTAACTTGCGAATCTAAGTGTTTTTTTAAAGCAATAGCAATGCAACCACTGCCAGTACCTAAATCGATTGTTGATAACTCGTGATTAAAATGCTTTTTGGCATAATCGATTACAAGGGATACTAAATACTCAGTTTCAAATCGGGGTATTAAAACTCTATCATCAACATCAATTAGACAATCGAGAAACTCAACATTGCCAATTAAATATTGAATTGGATAGCCACTTTCTATTTTGCTTACAATTTCTTCTAAATTATTAGGATACTTTTCTTTTAATATTTGCCAATCTTTAATGTTGATATTTTGTGGTCTATTCATAAATTTTTTCCAACAAAGACATATCGTAACCAATCAATTCAGAGTAGTTAGGTATTGTTTCTTTTATTTTTTCATATTTGGCAACAAAGTCACTATAATCCAGCGAAAATAAGTATAATGCATCAATAATAATTTCGTTGATAAAATCTATTTTTTCTTGTTTTAAATAATTAATTATTTCCCAAAAGTTTTCTTCGTCAATCTTATTTATAAATTCTATATCATAGGTTTCATATATTTGATTAAGTTCCTCGTCTGATAAATATTTATTTAGAAAATTCATCTTTTCACTCCATATCTGTTCATAAGTTCATCTAAATTTATACCATAGTATTTAAGCATTATTGCCTTACTACAATTAAATAATTGATTTAATTTATCATTAATAATAACTGGTATATTATTTTCTATCAAGTAATCATAAGTTACTTTAATTTGTTTTATAGATTTTAAAAAAATACTATTTGTTAAATAATCGCTTAGTCCTAATTCTTCAAACAACGCTATTATTTCTCTTATTTTATTTATTTTTACGGGTAGCATGCTAGGCTTTAATAAATGAGAATACTTTGGATTATTCCATTCGGGCATGCCCAGTATTATTCTTATTTTTTCATATGTTGAGTGCCATATACTTGGAGTCAATAAACTTTGATATTTTGGGTCTTCCCATTCGGGCATAGTCAGGATTTTTTTTATTTCTTCATAATTTGTTGCCCATATACTTGGGGCCAATAAATTTTGATATTTTGGGGCTTCCCATTCTGCTATAGACAGTATTATTCTTATTTTTTCATATGTTGAGTGCCATATACTTGGAGTCAATAGGCTTTGATATTTTGGGTCTTCCCATTCGGACATAGACAGGATTTTTTTTATTTCTTCATATGTTGAGTTCCATATATTTGGAGTTAACAAACTTTGATATTTTGGGTCTTCCCATTCGGACATTGCCAGTATTCTTTTTATTCCATCATATGTTGAGTGCCAGATATTTGGAGTCAATAAACTTTGATATTTTGGATCTTTCCATTCGGGCATGGCAAGTATTTTTTTTGTTTTTTCATATGTTGATGCCCATATAGTTGGAGTCAATAAACTTTGATATTTTGAGTCTTCCCATTCTGGCATGGCAAGTACTTTTTTTATTTCTTCGTAATTTGTTTGCCAGATATTTGGAGTCAATAAACTTTGATATTTTGGATCTTTCCATTCGGGCATATTTAAAATTAATATAACTTCTTTATAACTTCTAAATCTTAGATTATTGGAAAATAAAAATTCTTGGTTTCTTTCTTGCAATATTTGTTTAATTATTTCTATTTCATCTTTTTTCATTATTCAAATTTTTCTCCAGCAAGTTTTAATTTTAAATCCTCTGTTTGTAAAGCTTCAACTATTGGTTCAAGGTCACCATCCATAACACGGTCAAGACTCATGATAGAGAAATTGATGCGATGGTCAGTTACTCTATTTTGAGGATAATTATAGGTTCTTATTTTTTCGGAACGGTCTCCAGTACCAATTTTACTTTTTCTTTCTGCTCCAAGTTCTTGTTCTTCTTTCATACGAGCTTCTTCATTTATTCTAATTTTTAAAAGATTCATAGCTCTTTCACGATTCTTAAGTTGACTTCTTTCGACTTGGCAAGTTACAACTATACCGGTTGGGATATGCGTAAGCCTTACTGCTGAGTTAGAAGTATTAACAGATTGTCCTCCAGCACCGCTCGAATGATAAACATCCATTTTAATATCACTTTCTTTTACTTCGATATTAGATGTTTCTATTTCAGGCATAACTAAAACTGTTGCTGTAGATGTATGAACACGTCCTTGTGTTTCTGTAACCGGTACTCTTTGAACACGATGCGAACCACTTTCATACTTTAATTTTGAGTAAACATTATCTCCTTTTACCATAAATTCAATTTGGGAATAACCGCCGCTAGAACCTTCAACCTCGTGAATTATTTCGATTTTCCAACCATTTGCTTCAGCATAATGTGAATACATTCTGAAAAGATCTCCCGCGAAGATATTGGCTTCATCTCCTCCAGCAGCACCGCGGATTTCCATAATAACATTTTTACCATCATTTTCATCTTTAGGAACCAATAAAATTTCTAGACGGCTGTACAATTCTTGTTCTTTTTTAGTTAAAGTTTCTATTTCAGTAGCAGCAATATCTTTTAATTCTGGATCGCTTTCCATTTCATGAGCTTGGGCTAGATTATTTTTTACTTTTTTATATTCTTGATATACATCAACAGTTTCTTTTAAATCACTTTCTTCTTTAGATAATTCTTTCAGTTTATTAAAATCACTTAAAACTTCGGGCTTTACCAATTCTTCTTTTATTTCTTCATATTTTTTGACAATTGCATCTAATCTATTAAACATAACTTTCCTCCTTTTATAATTATTTAATGCAAAACGAAGCTAAAGATTAGCTTCATCATCTGCATCAATTACAACAAGGTCTGCTAAGTCGTCATCATCCACATCATCGGTTTCATCATCTTTATCATAGAAAATATCGTCTTCTTCTGGTTCTTCCATGTCATCGATTTCTTCTTCATCTTCAATTAATTCTTCTTCATCTTCTTCGTCTTCTTCAATAACGATATCTAATTTATGACGTGTTTGAAGGTCCCAATATCCATTTTTTAGCATGATGAATTTTTTGTTTATAGACATTAGTTCGAAAAAATCCATAAGTTGCTCTTCAACTACATTGTCTGGCAAATCTAAAGCCTTACAAACCTTTTTAAAAATGTCTTGCAATTTCATCTTTTTTCCAGATTCTTGTAATATTAAAGCAGCAATATCATCATAACCCATTAGTTCTAATTCTTCTTTTGGTATTTCACTTAATTTCATGTTTATCCTCCTTACATTTTTTCTGGTGGGTTAACCCCAATTAAATTTAATGCATTATATATTGTTTGACGTATTCCTTTAATTAATAGGATGTTTTCCATAGTTTCTTGTTCATTGTCAGTAAGTATTCTATTTTTAGAATAATATGTATGAAAAAGATTAGCTAATTCGTAAACATAGTTAGTTACTAAATGTGGCAGTTCTTTTAAAGCAGCATTTTCAACTACTTCTGGAAAGGCATATACCTTTTCTAACACATTATATGTATCTGAATTATTTAATGTTTCAAACTTAGTAGGAATTTCTGTAATATCTTTTTCTCTTAAGATCGATGAGATGCGAGCATAAGCGTAACATACATAAAATACAGGATTTTCATTAGATTTACTCTTAGCTAAGTTTAAGTCAAAATCCATTTGGGTATCCAGACTGTATCTAGAAAAATAATACCGAGCGGCATTAACACCAACTTCATCTATCAAATCTTTTAAAGTAACAGATTTACCTGTACGCTTGCTCATTTTGACTACTTGGCCATCAGCAACAAGACGAACTAATTGTAATAGTTTAACTTCTAGTTTATCAGGGTCATTGCCAAGAGCTTTAACACTACTTTTGAGTCTAGCTACATAGCCATGATGGTCTGTTCCAAAAATGTCAATCATTTTATCGTATCCTCGATTATATTTATCATAATGATAAGCAATATCGGGAACTAAATAAGTAAGAGTTCCATCTTCTTTAACTAATACGTGGTCTTTATCATCAAAAATACTACTACATTTAAACCAAGTTGCGCCATCACTTACATAAGTATAACCATTATCTGTTAACTTTTGAATAATATTTGACAAATTATATTTTTGACTAATTGCTTTTTCACTTGTAAAAACATCATAATTAATGCCATATTCTTTTAAATCTGAAACAATTCGATCAATCATTTTTTTGGTACCAAATTCCTTATAAAATTCGATATCTTTATCTAAATACGTATCTTGATGTTCGCTATATATTTCTTCAGCCATAGCAATTATTTCTTTACCAAAATAACCATTTTCGGGCATTGGGTAATCACGTTGACATAACTCAAAATATCTTGCTTTAATCGATTCTCCTAGATTATTTATTTGATTTCCAGCATCATTAATGTAATATTCCTCTGTTACATCATAACCACAAAAACGCATGATACGAGCCAAAGAATCACCATACGCTCCACCACGAGCATTTCCTAAATGAAGAATACCTGTAGGGTTAGCACTAACGAATTCTATGTTAATTTTTTGATTATTGCCAATGTTGCTGCGACCATAATTTTCTTTTTCTGTTAAAACTTTTTTTAAATTATCTAATAAATAGTCTTTGGCTACAAAAAAATTTATAAAGCCTGGTTTTTTTATTTCAATATTAGTAACTTGTGAACAACTGAAGTTTTCTACTAACTTTTTGGCGATATCAAGTGGATTTTCATGAATAACTCCTGCTAGTTTCATGGCGATATTACTTGAATAATCTCCATTTTCTTTTTGCTTAGGACGATTTATTTCAATAATTCCATCATAGTTTATTCCAACTTTAAGAATACTTTTTTTTAATTCTTCAATTATTAATTCTTTCATCTCATTCCTCTTTCATTTTAATTGTTATAAGTTTTACTTCATCAGCAAATTCATACTTTATATTAATTTGGCCTGCTGTAATTTCTAAATTACTTAGACAATCAAATTGGCAATTTCCTTCTTTTGGAAAAGTAAATGTACAAACGTTGTTTTGAAAATCTATTTCCATAGTATAATCTTTAGCACTACGTTTATACAATCTTTCTTTTAAATCTATATAATTTATTATTTCATCTTCTTTAAATTTTAAAAATTTGTCTATCTCATAAGTGAAATAAACATCTTTCAAATATAACAATACAGAATTTTTATCAATTAAACGATATTCTATTTCTTTAATAATTTTACTTTAT